>NZ_JAFAVR010000238.1 GCF_019242355.1 Sphingomonas sp.
TGCGTCGTGCTATTCATGAGCCTGAACATCGAATCGAAGACACTGTTCGCTGTGTGGACCGCGATCGGGCTCGTCTTCTACTTCCTCTACGGGTACCGGCAGAGCCATGTCGCCCGCGGTGTCGTCGAAGTCGTCAGCGACCCGAACCTGCAGCCCGAAGTCGCGGAACGCGACTAGGCGAGAAGGTCTCCGGCGAGCGCCCTGAGGTCCGCCTCGGGGCGCGCGCCGTAGTGCTGGATCACCTCGGCCGCCGCGATCGCGCCGAGGCGGAGGGAGTCCTCAAGGCTCCTGCCCCTCGCGTAACCGACCAGGAAGCCGGCGGCGAACAGGTCGCCCGCTCCCGTCGTGTCCAGCACCTGGCCGACCGGCTGCGCCGGCACGTCCGCCCGCTCGCCGCCGCGGACCGCAAGGGCACCATGTTCACCGCGCGTGACGACCAGCGTCTCGACGTTGCCCGCAAATGCCTCGACCGCCGTTTCGAGATGAGGCACGGCTGCAAGCGCCTCGATCTCCGCCTGGTTGGCGAACAGGATGTCGATCTTGCCGCTCTCGATCAGCTCGAGGAAGCCGTCGCGGTGACGGTCGACGCAGAAAGTGTCCGAGAGCGTGAAAGCAACCTTGCGGCCCGCTTCCCGAGCGACCTCGATCGCCCGGACCATGGCGTAGCGGGGTGTCTCCGGATCCCACAGATACCCTTCGAGGTAGAGGATCGCGGCGGCCGCGATCTGAGCCTCGTCGAGCGCACTCGGCGGCAGGTTCTGGGCGGCGCCGAGGAAGGTGTTCATCGTGCGATGCCCGTCGGGCGTAACGAGGATCATCGATCGCGCGGTCGGAACGCCGACGTCGGCGGCCGCGGTGGTGAACTGGACTCCGGTGGCCGTCAGGTCGTGGCGATAGAAATCGCCGAGCCCGTCCGGAGCGACCTGGCCGATGAATCCGGAGCGCCCGCCGAGCGCTGCAACGCCCGCTGCCGTGTTGCCTGCCGAGCCGCCGCTCACTTGCAGCGGTGAGGTCATGCGGCTGTAGAGGCGTTCGGCCTCCTCGGTGTCAACGAGCCGCATCGAGCCCTTGGTCAGGCCTTCGGCCTCGAGGAAATCATCGGGAACATCGGCGATCACGTCGACGATGGCATTGCCGATGGCGAGGACGTCGAGGCGGGTGTCGGCCATGAAAGCTCCGGTGGCTCGGGAAAGCGGCGCGGGTAGCGGCGCGGCGGCCTGCTAGCAACCTTGCACGGCGGCTCGGGGGCAGGCATCCTCCGGAGCATGCGCCGCATTGTCCCAGTCATCGCCTTGACCTTCGTCCTCGCCAGCTGCGCCGCGCCTCGGGAAACCACGCCGGCTCCGGTCGCTGCGGCGCCTCCTGCGGTCGTCACCGCTCCGCAGCCGCCCGAGGCCGGCGCGGTGATCGGTATGACCGCCGGCGACCTCTTCGCCCATTTCGGACCGCCGGCGCTTCAGGTCCGCGAAGGGGGCAGCCTCAAGCTGCAATTCCGCTCGCCGACCTGCGTCCTCGACGCCTACCTCTATCCCGCGCCCGGCGGCGGCGGGGCACGAGTGACGCATGTCGACGCGCGGTTGCCGTCGGGCGTCGACACCAACAGCGCCGCATGCGCGGCTCACCTGGATCGCCGAAGCTGATCCAGCGCCCAGCCGGCCGCTTCGGCAACCACCGGATCAGGATCGCCCAGATGGGGGCGCACTGAGGTGGTGATCGCCGGATCGCCGCTGTTCCCGGAGGCGATCAGGCAGTTGCGGATGAAGCGGTTGCGGCCAACCCGCTTGATCGGCGAACCGGAGAAGTTCGCGCGAAAGGCTGCATCGTCCAGCACCAGCAGGTCCGCGAGCCTAGGCGCGGCGAGATCCTCTCTCGGCAGGAACGCCCGGTTGGCCGCCGCGCTCTTCGCGAACCGGTTCCACGGGCAGACCGCAAGGCAATCGTCACAGCCGTAGATGCGGTTGCCGATCGCCTTGCGGAATTCCTCCGGGATCGGGCCATGGTGCTCGATCGTCAGGTAGGAGATGCAGCGGCGGGCATCGATCCGGTGCGGACCGTCGAACGCCTGTGTCGGGCAGGCGTCGAGACAGCGGCTGCACGATCCGCAATGGCGGCCGGCGAGCGCGGGCTCGTCGGGCGTCAGCTCGATGCTGGTCAGGATCACGCCGATGAATAGCCAGCTGCCGTGCTCGCGGCTGACGACATTGGTATGCTTGCCCTGCCAGCCGAGCCCCGCCGCCTGAGCAAGCGGCTTTTCCATGACGGGCGCGGTATCGACGAACACCTTGAGCTCGCACCCCGCCTCGGCAGCAAGCCAACGGCCGAGCGCCTTCAGGGCCTTCTTGACTGTCTTGTGATAGTCGCCGCCCTGCGCATAGACCGAAATGCGGCCGTGATTCGGCTGGCCGGCGAGCGACAGCGGGTCGTGCTCCGGTGCATAGCTCATCCCGAGGGCGACGGCCGAGCGGGCGTCCGGCCACAGCGCCTGTGGGCTGACGCGATGATGGTAGCGTTCCTCCATCCACTGCATCGCCCCGTGCCGCCCCTCGTCGAGCCAGGCCCGGAGATCGGCACCGGCCGCGTCGGCGGCCTCGGCGCGTGCGAAGCGGCACGCGGCAAAGCCAAGCTCCGCGGCCTTGGCCCTTATTGCTTCCTCAAGGCTTTGACCCCTATGCACGGGCGCGCTTTACACGCTGGCTCGCACTTTCGCAGGAATTTCAGTGCTTCGACAGGCTACCC
>NZ_JAFAVR010000160.1 GCF_019242355.1 Sphingomonas sp.
GAGCCGGTCAAGGGCGCGACCCTGATCGGTGACGGGCCGACCGTCCTCACGCGCGTGAAGGGCATCGGCAACGACCTTGCACTGGACGCCGGCGTCGGCGTGTGCGGCAAAGGTGGCCAGAGCGTCCCCGCCGGCGTCGGCCAGCCAACCCTGCTGATCGACGGCCTGACGGTCGGAGGCACCGCCGCGTGATGGCCGGCGGCGACTGGCGCGCCGATGTCCTCAAATATTGGTTCGGGTTGCCCGAGGAAAAATGGTGGCGCGGCGGCGATGAGCTCGATGAGGATGTCCGACGGCGCTTCCTGAAGGTGTGGAGCCGGGAAAGGGCGTTCCCGGCGAATTCGTTCCTGACCGATCCGTTGACGGCGCTGGCAGGCGTGCTGCTCTTCGATCAGATTCCGCGCAACATGTTTCGCGGTCACGCCGAGCAGTTCGCGACCGACACGCTGGCGCTTGCGATCGCCAAGGGCGCGCTCGACAAGGGTTTCGACCAACCGCTGCAGCCGCAGGAGCGCGCCTTCCTCTACATGCCGCTCGAACATAGCGAGCGGATGGAGGACCAGAGGCGCTCTTTGCTGCTGTTCACCGAGCTCGGCGACGCGAAGATGCTGCATTTTGCTCGCCTGCACCACGACATCGTGCAGCGCTTCGGCCGCTTTCCACACCGGAACGCAATACTCGGCCGCCAGCCGCGCGCCGCCGAGATCGCGGCGGGCGAGGTCGTGCCCTGGTGATCAGATCAAATGGGCGATCGGCCCGGGATCGAACCCGGCCTCGCTGAGCAGCCCGACGATTTCGTCGGCGGAAACCCCCTCGGCCCGCTTCGCCAGTCCCCAGGTCAGTGCCGACCGCGTGCCGGATCGGCAAAAGGCGAGGAGCTTGCCCGAGCCCGTCGCCTGGATGGCGTCGCGCATTCCCGCAATTTCCGCCGGACCAATCCCGTAGCGGACCGGCACGAAACGATAGGCGATCCCCGCCGCACGGGCAGCCGCCTCGATCTCGGCGGCCGGCGGCTGATTCGGAGCCTCGCCGTCGGGGCGGTTGTTGACCAGCAGAGTCACGCCCGCGTCGGCTAGGCCCGCGATCTCATGCGGCTCGATCTGTCCGCACACCGCAGTGTGATCATCGAGCCGCCGTTCGATCATTTCGTTGTGTTGCTCCCAGCGGGTGGACTGACCGTCGCATCCGAACCGCTGCTTAGCCCATAGTAGTTGAGATAGGGCTGGATGCTCGGGTCGCGGCCGGCGAAGGCGCGATACATGGTGGCATAATCCATCGTGTTGCCGCGTGACAGGATCATATCGCGGAAGCGCTGGCCGTTGGCACGGGTCAGGCCGCCATGCTCCTGAAACCAGGCGAACGCGTCCTGCCCGAGCATGCGGGTCCACGGATAGGCGTAGTAGCCGGCGGAATAGCCGTTGCTCCAGATGTGCAGGAAGTAGCTCGACCGGTAGCGCGGCGGCACGTCGGCGACGTCGAAGCCGCCATGCGCCAGCGCGTCGGCCTCGAACTTGTCCACGTCCTGGCGCGGCGTCGTTGCGGGAAGCGAATGCCAGTCGAGGTCGAGCCGGGCGGCGGTCAGCGTCTCGCCATTGTCGTAGCCCTGGTTGAAGGTGCCCGAGCGCTTGATCTTGTCGACCAGGTCCTGCGGGATGACCTGCCCGGTCTTGTAGTTCACCGCATAGTGAGCGAGCACCTTCGGATCGAGCGCCCAGTTCTCGTTGAACTGCGACGGGAACTCGACGAAGTCGCGGGCCGTGTCTGCGCCGGAGATCTTCGGATAGGTCTCCGCGGCGAACATGCCGTGCAGCGCGTGGCCGAACTCGTGGAACATCGTCGTCACATCGTCGAAGTTGATCAGCGCGGGCTGGCCCGGCGCGGGCTTGGTGAAGTTCTGCACGTTGTAGACGACCGGCCTGGTCCCGCGCAGCGTCGCCTGCTTGACCAGGTTATCCATCCACGCGCCGCCATTCTTGTTGTCCCGCTTCCACGGGTCGATCATGAACAGCGCCAGTTCCTTGCCGTCGGCGTCGTAGACCTGGAACACCCGCATGTCCGGGCTCCAGGTCGGGATATCCTTCCTCTCCCTGAAGGTGATGCCGTACAGCTGATTGGCGGCGTAGAAGACGCCGTCGGTCAGCACCTTGTTGAACTCGAAGTAGGGCTTCAGCTCGTCCTGGTTGAGCGCGTAGCGGCTCTTGCGGATCTGCTCGGCGTAATAGTTCCAATCGGCCGCCGTCGGCGTGTAGGTCGCGCCTTGGGCTTTCGCTAGCGCCCGGATGTCGGACGCTTCCTGCCGCTGCTTGGCTGCGGTCGCCGGCGCCAGACGGTCGAGGAACGCGACCGCCGTCGCCCGGTCCTTCGCCATCTGATCGTAGAGAACATAGTCCGCCCAGGTCGGGTAACCGAGCAACGCGGCTTTCTGGGCGCGCAGCTGGGCGATCTCACTGATCGTCGCGCGGGTATCGTTTGCGTCGCCATGCTCGGCGCGGTTGAGGCTCGCGTCGAACAGCTGCTGGCGGGTCGCATGGTTGCTCAGCGAGGCCAGCGCAGGCTGCTGCGTGGTGTTCTGCATCGGCAGCACAAAGCCCGCCACCTTGCGGTCCGCCGCCGCGCGCTTCGCGGCGTCGATCTCCTCGTCCGAGAGGCCCGCGAGCGCCGATGCGTCGGTCACGTGCAGAGCGGCCGCCTTGGCCGCCGCCAGCAGCTTCTGGTTGAACCCGGTCTGAAGGGTGCTGAGCCGGGTGTTCAGCGTCTTCAGCTGCGCCTGCTTGGCGGGCGAAAGCTGCGCCCCGGAATGGACGAATTGCTTGTAATAGACGTCCAGCAGCCGAGCCTGCTCGGGGGTGAGGTTCAGGCTGGCGGCATTGTCACGCAGCGTCCGGAAGCGCTGGAACAGCCTGGCGTTGAGGTAGATGAAGTCGCTGTGGGCGGCGAGAAGCGGCGCGCTCTTGGTATCGGTCGCCTGAAGGACATCGTCGGTGTTCGCGCCATTGACCGCGTTGAACGCAAGGTTGGTCCGTTCGAGCAGAAGCCCCGAGCGCTCCATCGCCGCGACCGTATTGTCGAACGTCGGCGCCGCAGCCTGGTTGGCGATCGCCCTGACCTCGGCCTTCTGCTGCGCCATTCCGGCCAGCAGCGCGGGCAGATAGTCGCTGCTCTTGATCCGAGCGAAGTCGGGCGTCTGCATCGGCAACGTGCTGGGCCTGGCGAACGGGTTCGAAGAGGGGAGCGTCGCCGACGCCAGCGCCGCACGACGTGCGGGCGCGGCGGCCACGGGCGTCGTGATTGCCAGCGTGGCGGTTGCGAGAAGAACTGCACGGATCATCGATGCTCCCCAGAAAATCTTGAGTCTTGCTGGTGGCCGTTTCGCCCTTGCGGCATGCTGAATGTCAATCGCCTTCGTGCAATGCCGCAAGCATCGCCTCGCCGAACCGCTCCAGCTTGGCGGAGCCGACGCCCTGGACGGCCGAAAGCTCGTCGAGGCTGGCCGGCTTCACCGCCGCGATCTCGCGTAACGTTGAATCGTGGAAGATCACGTAAGGGGGGACCTTGGCCTCGGCAGCGAGCGCCCGCCGGGCAGCGCGCAGCCGATCGAACAATGGATCGGTCGAACCGTCCGCGGCGCGGTCGCGGCGCCGCCGCTTCTTCTCCGGCGGAACCGCGATCGTCACCGACTGCTCGCCCTTCACGATCGGCCGCGCACCGGGCCCGAAGCTCAGCCCGCCGTAAGCGTCGGCGCGCAGGGCATCGCCCGCGATCAGCGTCCGAGCGGTCGGCCGGATCAAGGCCATCTCCTCTGTTGTCGCAATGCCGAATACCGACAGCCGGTCGTGGCCGAGACCACGCACCTTCTCGTTGTCGTTGCCGGCCAGCACATCGGCCAGGTGGCCGACTCCAAACCGCATCTCGGTCCGGAACGCCGCCGACAGCAGCTTGCGCGCGACCTCGGTGACGTCGATCGTCGCCGGCGGCTCCAGGCAATTGTCGCAATTGCCGCAGCGATCGGGCGGGTCTTCGACGAAATGGCGAAGAAGCACCGCGCGGCGGCAGCCCGCTGTCTCGACCAATGCGGCAAGCGCATTCAGCCGCTCGCGCTCGGCGGGGCGGCGTTCCGGCTCGATCTCCTGCTCGATCCGCTGGCGAGCGCGCGCGAAATCCTGAGACGCCCAGAACAGCCAGGCCTCGGCCGGCTCGCCGTCGCGCCCGGCGCGGCCCGTCTCCTGGTAATAGGCCTCGATGCTCTTGGGGATGGCGGCATGGGCGACGAGGCGCACGTCCGGCTTGTCGATGCCCATTCCGAACGCGACCGTCGCCGCGATCACCATTTCCTCGGATTCGACAAACGCGGCCTGGTTGCGCGCGCGGACCTGCGGCTCAAGGCCGGCGTGATAGGGCAGCGCCGAACGCCCGTCGCGAGCGATCTGCTCGGCGATCGTCTCGGCCTTGTCGCGGCTCGGCGCGTAGACGATCGCGGAGCCCGGCTGACCCGCCAGCAGTTCGCGCAGCTGCTTGCCCATCTGTTCGCGCGGCCGGATGTGATAACGGATGTTGGGCCGGTCGAAGCCGGCAACGATCAACCCATCGTCAGGGATTCCGAGCTGGGTCAGGATGTCGGCGCGGGTGCGCTCGTCGGCGGTGGCGGTGAGCGCGAGACGCGGCACCCCGGGCTGATCGTCGAGCAGGGTTCGGAGCTTGCGATAGTCTGGGCGGAAGTCATGGCCCCACTCGCTGACGCAATGCGCCTCGTCGATCGCGATCAACGCCAGCTCCGCGCGGCCGACCAGCCGCCGGAAACCGTCCAGCGTCGCTCGCTCCGGCGCCGCGTAGAGGAGATCGAGCTCGCCATTGCGCAGCCGCTCGATCACCTGGTCGCGGTCGCTATCGGCCGAGGTTAGTGAAGCAGCACGCAGCCCGATCGCCCGCGCGCTCCGGATCTGGTCGTGCATCAGCGCGATGAGCGGTGAGATGATGAGCGCGGTGCCGCTCCTGGCGACCGCCGGCAGCTGGTAGCAGAGCGACTTTCCCGCGCCGGTAGGCATCACCGCCAGCGTATGCTGTCCGGCAAGCACGCGCTCGACGACCCGTTGCTGCACGCCGCGGAAGTGGTCGAAGCCGAAGGTTTGCTTGAGGATCGCTTGCGGGTTGATCACCGGTTTCGCCATTGCGAGGAGCGAAGCGACGACGCAATCCCGCTGTTGCGCTACTGGACTGCTTCGCTCCACACGCAATGATGAATTATTCCGCGGCCTCCGCGGTTTCTTCCTCAAGCTGCTCGGCGGCCTGGCGATACCATAGCTCGGCATAGAGGCCACCGTCGTCGAGCAACTGCTCATGGGTCCCGCGCTCGGCGACTCGGCCGTCCTCCAGAACGACGATCTGGTCGGCATCCACCACGGTCGACAGGCGGTGCGCGATCATGATCGTGGTGCGGCTTTCGGCGACGCGGTCGAGCGTCTCCTGGATCGCTTGCTCGGTCCTGCTGTCGAGCGCGCTCGTGGCTTCGTCGAGCACCAGGATTGGCGGGTTCTTAAGCAGGGTGCGAGCGATCGCGACCCGCTGCTTCTCGCCGCCCGACAGCTTGAGACCGCGCTCGCCCACCATCGATTCGTAGCGGTTCGGAAGCATGTCGACGAACCGCTCGGTCGCTGCGCCACGAGCAGCGGCCTCGATCTCGGCCTGGCTCGCCTCGTCCCGGCCGTAGCCAATGTTGTAGCCCAAGGTGTCGTTGAACAGGACGGTGTCCTGCGGAACGATGCCGATCGCCGCCCGCAGGCTCCTCTGCTGGACGTCGGCAATATTCTGACCGTCGATCAGGATGCGCCCCGATTGCGGGTCGTAGAAGCGATAGAGCAGGCGGGCGATGGTCGACTTGCCGGCGCCCGACGGCCCGACGATCGCGCAACTCGTGCCTGCAGGGATATCCACCGACAGCCCCTTCAGGATCTCTCGGCCGTCCTCGTAGCCGAAACGCACATCGTCGAAACGGATGGCGCCGCGCCCGACGTGCAGGGCCGGCGCATCGGGAACGTCGGTCACCTCGGTCGGCGTGTCGAGCAACTCCCACATCGCTTCCATGTCGATCAGGCCCTGGCGGATCGAGCGGTAGACCCAGCCGAGCATGTCGAGCGGCCGGAAGAGCTGCATGAGCAGGCCGTTGATCCACACCACGTCGCCCGGCGTGAACCGGCCGCGGCTCCAGCCCCAGACAGTGAAGATCATCGCTCCCGCCATCATCAGGTTGGTGATCAGCGCCTGGCCGATGTTGAGCCACGCGAGCGATACTTCGTTGCGGACGGAGGCGCGGGCAAAGGCGCCGACCGCCTCTTCATAACGCTGGGCCTCCCGGTCCTCGGCGCCGAAATACTTGACCGTCTCGTAGTTGAGGAGGCTGTCGACCGCGCGGCCGATCGCCTTGTTGTCGACGTCGTTCATCTGCCGCTGGATGTTGGACCGCCACTCGGTCACCCAGCGCGTGAATGCGATGTAGACGGCGACGATGGCAAGGGTCGCGACAACCAGCGCCCAGCCGAACTTCACGCCGAAGATCACGCAGATGACAGCCAGCTGGATGACCGTCGGCGCGATGTTGAACAGGAGAAAGTACAGCATCATGTCGATGCTTTTGGTGCCGCGCTCGACAATCTTGGTCAGCGATCCGGTGCGGCGCTCGAGGTGGAAGCGCAGCGACAGGTCATGGACGTGGCGGAAGACCTGACCGGCAAGCCGCCGCGCGGCGTCCTGGCCAACCTTTTCGAAGATGGCGTTGCGGAGGTTGTCGGAAAGCACGCCGCCGAACCGTGCGCCCGCATAGGCAAGGACCAGTGCAGCGGCGACGGCGAAGGGCGCATGCGCGCTCATCCGGTCGACCGCGAGCTTCAGCGCATAGGGGCTGGCGAGCGTCACGCCCATCCCCGCCATGACGAGGATCACGGCAATGACGACGCGGGCCTTCAGCTCCGCGTTACCCTTCGGCCACAACATGGGCAGGAATCGCCACAGCGCCGCAAAGCCGCCCTTCGGGTGCGCTGCCGAGCCTGCCTGCCGATCCGCCATGATGCCTAGGTAGGAACGCCGCCGCTCACCCGCAAACCTGCGATGAAACGACTGGAACGAAAGGACAAAAGGAGGGTTGTTCCCATTGCATTCAACAGGGAATGAATCATGGGCGCGGCATATTTCGTCATTGCTATCCTTGGCTGCGCCGATGGCGGCTCCGCCTGCACGCCGGTTGCGACCCTGCCGACTCGCTATAGCAGCGCGGAGCAGTGCAATGCGGCAACGGTCCAGGCGCTGAACGAGAATAACGCGTTCGACTTCCCTACCCTGCTAGCGAAGTGCCGCAAGTCCGCCCTGCCGGCCGCCGCGGAACGCTCGGCAGAGCCCAAGGTGCTTCCCGCCGACGCCCGCCGCGGCTGAGCGGGGTCCGACCGCCCGCCATTCGGACGCGGCGGCCTGCCGGAACCGAGCCTCTCGCGTGGCGGTTGTCTGAACGAACGCGAACCCGGCACGGAGTGGACCGAATGGCCGACAATCGAACCTCGAAGATTCCTGCCCTCGGCAAGCGCCAGGCCGTCCGTCCGCCTGGCGACCGCAGCCAGGGTGCCAGGCCCGTGTCCGGCGACGATACCGGCGGCAAGGCGAAGGTCGAACAATTCGGCGAGCGCGGACTAGGCGTCGCCGCGAAGGAGTGAACAGCATGTCTGACGTCATGGAGCCGATGATCCATCAGGACGGCCTGCCCGGTCACGAGAGCCAGCTCGAGCCCAAGCCGGACTGGCAGCCGCGCTATCCGGGGTCCGGCCGGCTCAAGGGCAAGGTGGCGCTGATCACCGGCGCCGACAGCGGCATCGGGCGGGCTGTTGCGGCGCTGTTCGCTCGGGAAGGCGCCGACATCGCGATTGCCTATCTCTGCGAGCATGACGACGCGGCCAAGACCAAGGAAATCGTCGAGCAGGAGGGACGGCGGGCCATTACCATCGCCGGCGACCTCGGCGACAAGCAGTTCTGCAAGACCGTCGTGAGGCAGACCGTCGACGAGCTGGGCGGCCTCGACATCCTCGTCAACAACGCCGGCGAGCAGCATCCCGACAAGGACCTGCGCGACATCGACGAGGATCAGCTGAAGCGGACCTTCCAGTCCAACATCTTCAGCATGTTCTTCATCACGCAGGCCGCGCTCGATCATCTCAAGGAAGGGTCGGCGATCATCAACTGCACGTCGGAAACGACCTACAAGGGCTCGCCGCAGCTCCTCGACTACAGCTCGACTAAGGGCGCGATCCTCGGCTTCACGCGCTCCCTGGCGAAGAATCTGGTAGAGAAGGGCATCCGCGTGAACGGTGTCGCGCCGGGCCCGATCTGGACTCCGCTGAACCCCTCGGGCGGCCAGCCGTCGGAAAAGATCCCCGAGTTCGGCAAGGATACGCCGATGGGCCGGCCGGGCCAGCCGAACGAGGTCGCCCCCTGCTTCCTGTTTCTGGCCTGCGAGGATTCAAGCTATATGGCGGGGCAGGTCCTGCATCCTGACGGCGGCAATACGACCTCGAGCTGAGTTGGGATAAATTCCCAACAGCCGGCGCCGTGTACCACACGTTTTGTAGCGTCCGAACACCTGCCAATTGATTTTCCAGCACAATTTTAAATTGGCATGCTCCCTGCATTGAATTGGGCAGGCCCGATGGTCGGGCCGACAATTCGAAAAGGGGATGTCCAATGTCCGCAACGTTCAACTCGAGCCGCCAGGCTGCCACCGCTTTCGCCGGTGCGTTCATCGCAGCCTTGCTCTTCGTGTCCGCGGCGACCTCGCTGCTGCCGATCGCCTGAGCTTCACGCTAACCCACCGGGACAATCGCAATGACCAACCGTTTCACTCTCAATCGCGCCGAGGGCAAGGTGATGGGCGTCGCCGCCGGAGTCGCCGATTATACCAACGTCGACGTGACCCTGATCCGCCTGGGTTTCGTCGCGGCGACCCTGTTGACCGGGCCCCTGATGCTCGTTCTTTATGTCGTCGCCGGCCTGGTCGCGCCGCAGCGCTAAGGCTCGCGGCCGTTGACTCCAGTGTCGCGTGGGCGGAGTTTCGCCCGTTCGCCAAGGAGAGTCAGGATGCGCCGTTTGCTAGCACTCGCAGCCCTCGCCAGCCTTGCAGCACCAGTGGCGGCGGCGCTGCCGGTGGGCGCAAAGGCTCCGGAGATCGTCACCACCGGCGCCGTCGGCGGCAAGTCCTTCAGGCTCGACCTCCGGCAGCAACTCCGCAAGGGGCCGGTCGTGCTCTATTTCTTTCCCAAGGCCTTCACCGAGGGCTGCACGATGGAGGCGCATGCGTTCAGCGCCGCGGCTGCTGACTTCCACAAGGCCGGTGCTCAGGTGATCGGCATGTCGGCAGACGACCTGCCGACGCTCAAGCAATTCTCCGTCAGGGAATGTCGGAGCGCCTTTCCGGTCGCGACGGCGACTGCGGAGACAATCAAGGCCTATGATGTCGCCTTCGACAAGGCGCCGGGCCTGACCAACCGAACCTCCTATGTCATCGGCCGCGACGGCCGGATCGTGATGGTTCATTCCGACCTCGACTGGAGCCAGCACGTCGCCAAGACGCTGGCGGCGGTTCGCGCTCTCAAGAGTTAACCCGGAGGCAATGCGGCGTTCACAACGGAACCGTTACGGCCTTGACGCAGTTTAGCTTTGCTGGTTCAGCAAGAAGCTTCGAAAAGATTGCTCCAGAACACAGCTCCAAAACACAGGGGAAAGTCGATGAAGATCACCAAGACTCTGGCCATTGCCGCCGGCCTCGCAGCCCTCGCAGCCTGCAACAAGCAGACCCCGGCCGAGAACAACGCCGACCAGATCGAGGCCAATGCCGACAACGTCGCCGACAACATCACCGCCAATGCGGACAATGCTGCCGACAACCTGACGGCAAACGCCTCGAACGAGGCCGACCAGATGAAGGCCGACGCCAAGAACCAGGCCGACGCGGTCAAGAACGCCGCCGACAACACGGCCGCCGCGGTCAAGAACGGCGCCGATGCGACGGTGAACAACACCACCAAGTAAGTTCGCGCGAGAGCACGCGTTGAAGCGAAGGGCGCCTGCGCAAGCGGGCGCCCTTTTTGCTGTGCGCTACCGCGCCTTGCGGGTCGCAACTGCGCCGGACCCGCCGGCCTCGAACCCGTCAGGCCGGCGCTACCGTGGCCACAGGCTCCGATAAGCCGACGTCGGCCTCCTCCCCGCGGGAATAGGTGCCCACCAAAGCTGCGGCAGCGAGCACCCGGCCGGCGATATAATCCTTGAAGCCGCCGCGTCCCGGGCTCGCGTCCTGGCTGCCTTGACCGGGGCCGAGCGCCAACAGCTGGAACACATAGTCGTGGCTCCCGTGACCGGTCGGCGGGTCCGGCGGCAACCAGCTTTCCGACAGGCCCGAGTTCTTGCCGACGTTCTTGTCGGGCCCGCCCATGCCGTCCGGCCGGATCGTACCCTCGGCCAGGCCACCGAGCGCCGGGTCGATGTCGATGACGATCGCGTGCACCATCGGCTGCGGCGTGGGGGCGTCGGGATCCTCGACGATCAAGGCGAGGCTGCGCGCCCCACTGGGCAGCCCACCCCAGGCCAGCGGGGGCGACACGCCCTCGCCGTCGGCGGTGAACCGCTCCGGCAGCCGCCCGCCTGGCGCGAAGGCCGTGCTGGAAAGCGACAGCGACTCGACGCCATCGAGGTCGAGCGTCGCGATCATCAGCTTGTCGTGGCCGGCGCGAACATTGACCAGGGCCTGGCCAAGCCAGTGGGGAATCTTTTCCAGCATGGAGCTGAAACGCTCGAAAACGCATGCCGGGCCAGCAACATTTGCGCTCTCATCGGCGACTGTGGCACGCAATGGCGATGGCGGCCGAGGATCGAAGCTTCGCGGACTTCTGGCCGTTCTATCTGCGCGAGCATGGACGCGCCGCGACTCGAGCGCTGCACATCGCCGGGACCAGCCTCGTCATCGTCATACTGATCCTCGCTGTCGTGACCGGCCGCTGGTGGCTGCTGATCATCGTCCCGCTCGCCGGATACGGCTTCGCGTGGGCCGCGCATCTCGGCATCGAGCGCAACCGCCCGGCGACATTCCGCCACCCCTTGTGGTCGCTTGCCGCCGACTTCCGCATGTGGTGGTTGTGGCTCATCGGCCGCCTCGGCCCCGAATTGCGCAAGGCCGGAGTGCCGCAGAACTGAACATTGCCGTTCAACAGCAATGACTTTTGCTCGCGGCGGGTCGGAAAGAGGCGTATGATGACAGGCCTTGGAAGAGGAGGTGCGCCATGCAACGGATTGGCCACATCATGCCCCTTCGCCGACGCGACGACTTCAGCGAGGGCGACCACCAGGAATATGTCGAACCCGGGTTCAGGGACGTGCTTCTGATCGGCGGCACCGCGCTGATCCTGGTCGGCGCTTTCGTCTTCTCGCTGTTCAGCTGAAGCCTGGCCGGCTCGAGGTGTGGCCGGTCCGGCGATCGCCGCCGAAGCCATTGCCATTCCCGCGCGTTGACGGTCATGCTGGCGCCCCGCGAATGGACGCCGACAGGAGAGCAGCATGGCCAAGGGTCAAATGAAGTCCAACAAGGAAGCGCGCAAGCCGAAGAAGGCGAAGGTGAAAACCATCGCCGCGAACCCGTCGACCAAGGGCTCGGGCGGGCTCGGCAAGGACTGAGGCGACGACGACCAAACCCGCCGGCGGAGATCCCTTCAACCTCCAGCGCTTCGTCGACGCGCAGGCCGGCGGGGTTTACGAGGAGGCGCTGGCGGAGCTTCGTGACGGCAGAAAGCGCGGTCACTGGATCTGGTTCATCCTTCCCCAGCACCGCGACCTCGGCCGAAGCTCCACGGCCAAATTCTATGGCCTGTCCGGACGCGAGGAAGCGGCGGCGTACCTCGCGCATCCGGTGCTCGGGCCGAGATGGCGGGACTGCGTCGCGGCGATCGAGCGGCATATCGCCGTCGGGACACCCGCGGAGTCGATCCTCGGCGCTCTCGACGCAATGAAATACCGCTCGTCACGGGAGATCTTCGAGCGCTGAGGCGGCACGACCGGGCCGCCCCCGCCGCTCGCGGCCTATTTGTGGGCCGCACCGCCTTTCAGTTCCACGAGCACCGCGTCGAACGGCGTGTTGCCGGCGTTGGTCGGCAGATGTGGCCCTGCGGGTGTCCAGATCGTCTCGCCGCGCCGTCCGCTCCTGGTGATCGTCTTGCCGCCCGGCAGCTGGAACTTCATCTGCCCATCCGAAAGATAGGTGACGACGCCGTCCGGATGCGAATGCATGACACTCGATTCGTGCGGTCCGTAGTGGACGCGCAGCACGCGGACCTGCGCGTTGTCGATGATCACCTTGTAGTGCTTGGGGTCGACCTTTGCGGCGTCCTGCGCCGTGGCGACCGTGGCGGCGAATGCAGCCAGTCCAGCCGCAAGCGCGGCCCGTGCGATGATGATCATGGATGTCCTCCCCGAAGCCGGGCGCGGGGCGACCGGCAGGTTCAAGCCAGTACGCCATACGCAACAGCACAGGAGGGGGGGCCGGATACGCTCATTGCGGAGCCGAATCAATAATGGCGGGAGCGCCGCGCCAGTTCAATCGGTTCGGGTCAGCTGTTGTCGCAGACGCCCTGGTGCTCCGTCGACGACAGATGCGTGAACATGTCGACGGGCGCGGTGTTGATGACGATCCCCTGGTCCCTGCAACGCTTGAGCTGGAAGCGGATCCTGCGGGAGCGGAAGTCGAGTGAGACGCGGCGGAAGGATTGCAGGATGTCCGTCCCGAGCAGCAGTGCGGGGCCGTTGGAGAGGCCGAACAGCTTGAACGGCGGCACGTCGGCGAAAGCGATCGGGACGTCGCTGAGGAGCACGGGGCCGAGCTGGAGCTCGTCGACCCGGGCAAGCTCCAGGTTGACGCGTACTCCGGTGACCCCGATCGCCTGCACGGTCCAGAACTTCGCGCCCCTGCGGATCAGCTTGTCGCGAAGGGCAAGGTTGCCGATCGTGATCTCGGACCCTGTGTCGATCACGGCATCGAGCTGATAACGGTCGGCGCGCACCTGGGTCAGGATCAGCTGGCCGCGCCGGCGCTTGGCGACGACGACGATCTCTCCGGGCAGGTAGGGATCGATCCGCTCGGGGATGCGGGCGTCCTCGACCCGGATCGTGTGCGTGTCGAAATCCATCATGAGGCGCTGCTGGACGAGTGCGTCGATGCCGATCAGGCCGTCGCCGCCCAGGTCCGATTCGCGAAGCGCCGGCACTTCGAGGTCGTTGACGGTGGTCGAGCCAACCGTGAGCTGGTTGAGCTTCACCCGATCGACGAGATCCCGCGACGTCATGCCGTTGATGATGACCGGGGTGCCGAGCGGAAGCTGCAGGTCATGGGCGATGCGCAGGCCGACAGCAGAGGAGTCGGCGCCGCTGTCGACGACGAAATGATAGGGCCCGCGGCCGTTGATGAAGACGCCGACGTCGAGGCGCGTGTCGATCTCCCGGGCCTTCACGTCCTTGCCGCCGATCGCGAGCTGGCCGTCGAACACAGCCGGCGGCAGCCGCGGGACGTTGGGCGCGGTCGGAGGCGCAGGCCGCGGCCGGTCGATATGCGGTGCCTGGGCGGAGCCGCCGACGGCAAGGGTCGCCAGCAACAGACCGGACGCAATGGAGAGCGCGCGGCGACGCATCGGCGAACTTGTCCTCCGGCAGGCGATACGACCCATCATAGCATGAAGCGGGAGTAGGAGCGCCGCATATTCTTGCGCCCGCCGACCCGGCCCAAAGACCGTAGGAGCGCAGCCGGGCGGCCTGGCGTTGAAGGCGCTCGGCAGACAAGGAGATGACAGCGTGGCCAGCAAGAGCCTTTCCGAGATCAGCGACGTGATGCGCGACATCGACTTCTGCATGCTGTCGACCCGCACTCCGGCAGGCGGCATCGCGTCGCGGCCGATGTCGAACAACCGCGAGGTCGATTATGACGGCGACAGCTACTTCTTTGCCTGCGACAGCGCGCACAGCATCGGCGAGATCGATGCCGATCCGAATGTCGGCCTCACCTATCACGCCAAGGACCACCTGCTCGGGCGGCCGGGGATCTTCATTGCGATCGAGGGCAAGGCCGAGCTGATCCGCGACAAGGGAGCCTTTGAAGAGCATTGGACCAAGGGCCTCGACCGCTGGTTCAAGGACGGCGTCGATACCCCGGGCCTGGTCCTGATCAAGGTCCACGCCGGCAAGCTGCACTATTGGGACGGCGAGGAAGAAGGCGAGGTCAGCCTGGGAGCCGACAAGGCGGCCTAAGGCAGCGGCGCGTTGCTCGCGGCGCTGGCACCCAGGTCGAAAGTCACGAAGGGCACGTCCGATCGCTCGTTCGCCGGTTTGGCGTGGCGACGCCGATCGCGCCAAATTCGCCGCTTTCCCGCCGAAAATGATTGCCGAGCGAGCGCGCAATGCGCCCATCGGTCAGCGGGCGGTTGTGACCTTTGCCCGCAGCGAATGGCGGGGCCGCGAGCGCCTTGTCCCACAGATGGGCGAACAGCGCGCCGGGCGGCCGACTGCGCAGCCGGTACGCACTCTTCCGGCTGATCCCCGCCGCGCGGGCGGCGGCGGTGACGTTGCGGGTCGCGGTTAGCGCGGCGAGAAAGGCAAGCTGACGTTCGGGCGTCCAGCCGTCCTTGCGTGTGCGATGCTGAGCCATTGCGCAGGGTAAGGCACAGGACGGGCGCTGTAGGACAGCTATTTCGCTTCGAAGGCTCCGAGGATCGGGCAGGGACCGGCGCGCGTGTTGGCGCAGGCGGTGGCGAGCGCGGCGAGCGCGTCGCGGGCTTCGCGAAGCCTGGCGATCGTGTCGTCGATGGCGGCGACGCGGGCGCGGGCAAGCTCCCGGGCGCGGGCGCGGTCGTCGGAGGCGTCGAGGTCGAGCAGCTCCTTGATCTCGGCCAGCGTGAAGCCCGCGGCCTGGGCGGAGCGGATGAAGCGCAGGCGCTTGACGTCGGCCTCGCCATAGCGGCGGACCTCGCCCTGCGGCCGCGCCGGCTCTGCGAGCAGCCCGCGGCGCTGGTAGTAACGGACGGTTTCAACGCCCACGCCGGCGGCGTGCGCGAGCCCGCCGATCGTGTCCGATTTTTTCGCTTGATCCCGTACCATGGTACGGAGGTCATACAGCCTCCAGCCGCAGCGAATCAACGCCTCGCGGCCAAGAGGAGACTAGCCATGACGACCCAGACCGAACTGCAGACCAAAGCCGCCGAACTCGACACCCGCGGCGGCTGCAAGTGCAAGCCGTGTAATTGCAAGAACTGTGGGTGCTAAGATGGAGTAGGCCGCGCTTCAAACTGAGGCGCGGCCTTTCAATGTATTAAAGTTTTCGGTCTTCGCGGTAGCCGGTCCGGAACGCGGGTGGTGACAATCTGGCCGGGCGCGGACGCCGGCGCGGTGGGCGGCGAAAGCACGAAACTACCAAATGCCCGCCGCTGCGGTCGGCGGTCGAACGCGAGCTCCGCGCGGCGGATGAGCGCGACATGGACCGGCAGCGGAGGGCGGCGCTGTGAGCTAAGTCACGGCGAAACGCCGTTCAGACGCCATTCTCGAGCACGTTGATGGACGAGGTCGCAATGCCCAGGACGATCCCACCAAGTTTATTCAGGTCGAGAGAGGTGAGGTCGCGGCCTGGTTTCAAGAACTCATCGAACATTCGCGCCAAGGTTTCATCCTCGAAAGTCTGCGCAACGACCGCGAAGCGGGCCCCTGTGGTGCGCAATTCGCTGCTTACCGATCGAATGGTTTTGAACAGAGAGTATGCCTGGCCGATGTAAAAGGGCGGGTTTCGCAAAGCGCTCGGCTCCTGCAAACTGATGCCCGTCTTGCGAAACGCACGAAGCAGAGTGCTCACTGTGCGCAGGTGCCGCTGGTCGGTCGTCTCAAATTGGCGCCAAATCACGATCAGACCGGCAATCAGCGCAATTGCCGCTCCGATGAGAGACCCGATCAAGCCGAGCAGATTGTCCTCATCGGGCGTCGTCGGCAGGTGGGTCCATAGGCCCGCCGCAGCGCCGATCGCCAACGCCGCAATGACCAACCCCGTATCGCGGGCCGTAACATTGAGCTTCATGCTCAGGCCCGCTTTTGGCCCGGCTTCTGCTTGGCTGGCTTGCGAGATAGACTCGCCACGGCGATTTCCGCACCGGCAACCAACGCACCGGTGTGCGTGTCCCGCCAGATGCTCTGTTTGGCCGTAATCCCCACATCTTGGGTAGTCACGAGATGCCCTTCGGTGACGACGGCCGCCCCACGGTGCGGCGTCATGAGAACTCCGCCCGTTAGATTCGTGGTCAGAAGACCGCTGTCAAAGACGGCGACGTCCATGCCGATGCTGCCTTGGTGCAAAAACTCTCGGCGAAGCACCTCCTCGGCGCGTGTTTGCCAGCCAGCGCCGCTGGCGCGCATCGCGGCGAGCAGGTCGGGTGCCAGGCGCATGGTCACCTGCTGCTTGCGTTCCGAGGCTGCTTTGGGTGGACGCCCGATACGTACCGGCGGCGAAGCCTCACGAATGATGCGGTCGCCATCGCGCAATTCCGCAGAGGCCGCCCAATCGGCCGTGATCCGGGGAGCGTCGTCGCGCTCCATGTCAGGGCGCCTGGAAGAGGTAGATTTCTCGTTCATCGGGTTCAGCCTCGCGGAGCGAAATGATTCGCCGCCGTCCTGCGCGCTCCGTCCAAACGCAGACGACGATCTTGCGGCGGGTAAGGCGACCAATCGTGACAACACGAATTTCTCCGTAGTCCTCACGATTATCTTCGCGGCTCATTGTGAAGCCGGTGAAGATCGCTTCCGCCTTGGCCATGTCGAGGCCCCGTTTGCGAAGCGTCCAATCGCGCTTCTCGGGGTCAAATTCGATGTCCATCAAGTTTATGTACCTACAAAAACTGTCTCGGTCGATAATTATTTGTAGTTACATAAACCGGAGGCAGCGTGCAGCGGTCAGTCGTGCTGGCGGCCTCCGGCGCCGATGTAGAGCTCGCGGCCACCTTCGGCGTAGCGCTTGCTCATCTCGGCCATGCCTTTGTCGGCATCGCCTTGCCCCCTCACCCCGCTCGGCTTGGCCGAGTCGCCCTCTCCCGCGAGGGGAGAGGGGTTTAGGCGGGCGAATTCTCGGACTTCCTGGCTGATCTTCATGCTGCAGAACTTGGGGCCGCACATGGAGCAGAAGTGGGCGGTCTTGGCGCCTTCGGCGGGGAGGGTCTGGTCGTGATATTGCTCGGCGGTTTCGGGGTCGAGGCTGAGGTTGAACTGGTCGCGCCAGCGGAACTCGAACCTTGCCTTGGACAGCGCGTCGTCGTGGAGTCTCGCGGCGGGGTGGCCCTTGGCGAGGTCGGCGGCGTGGTCTGCGAGCTTGTATGTCACCACGCCAACCTTGACGTCGTCGCGGTCGGGGAGGCCGAGGTGCTCCTTGGGCGTTACGTAGCAGAGCATCGCCGTGCCTAACCAGCCGATCATCGCGGCGCCGATGCCGCTGGTGATATGGTCGTAGCCGGGGGCGACGTCGGTGACGAGCGGCCCGAGGGTGTAGAAGGGTGCCTCGCCGCAGCTTTCGAGCTGCTTGTCCATGTTCTCCTTGATCTTGTGCATCGGCACGTGGCCGGGGCCCTCGATCATCACCTGGCAGTCGTGCGCCCAGGCCTTCTTGGTCAGCTCGCCGAGCGTGTAGAGCTCCGCGAACTGGGCTTCGTCATTGGCGTCGGCGGTGCTTCCGGGGCGGAGGCCGTCGCCGAGGCTGAAGGCGATGTCATAGGCCTTCATGATCTCGCAGATCTCGTCGAAGCGTTCGTAGAGGAAGCTCTCGCGGTGGTGGGCGAGGCACCATTTGGCCATGATCGAGCCGCCGCGGCTGACGATTCCGGTGACGCGGTTGGCGGCGAGCGGGACGTAGGGCAGGCGAACGCCGGCGTGGATGGTGAAATAGTCGACGCCC
>NZ_JAFAVR010000099.1 GCF_019242355.1 Sphingomonas sp.
GCGGAGCTGGTCAGCCTGCGCGCGACGGTCTCGGGCGTGATGCCCAAGCCGCCGCAGCTTCCCGTGACGCGCGGCGAGGCCGAGCCCGAGAAGGGCGCGCTCCGTGCGGAGAAGCCGGTCTACTACAATGCCAAGTTCCTGCCGACGAAAGTATATCGACGTCCGGAGCTGCGTAGCGGCAATCGGGTCGAGGGACCTGCGCTGATCGAAGAGCACGCTTCTACCACCGTCATCTTCCCGGGGGATGTCATGACAGTCGATGAATTTGGAAATCTCGTCATCGAGATCGGGAGTGAACGCAATGTCTGAGACTAAGCAAACGGTGGACCCGATTACCGTCGAGATCATCCGCAAGGGCGTGCTTGCGGTGACCGAGGAGATGAAAACAAACCTGATGCGGACCGCGTACAACCTCATTATCTACGAGGCGCTGGACTTCACCGTCGGTCTGTTCACGGCCGCAGGTGAGACGATCTCGATTGGCCTCGGCCTGCCGATGTTCATTCGCGGCATGTCGGAGACAGTAAAGGCGAAGATCAGCCACTACGGGTTGGAGAACATCCATCCCGGCGACATCCTGGTGACCAACGACGCTTACACGACGGGAAGTCACCTCAACCACTTCACCTTCACCATGCCGATCTTCTACCAGGGTAAGCTCACCGCATTTGCCTGCTGCATGGCGCACTGGCTGGATGTCGGTGGCACCCTCGGGACCGTGACAACAGACATCTATTCCGAAGGAATTCAAATCCCGATCGTCAAATATCGGCGCGCCGGCGAGGTCAATCAGGAGCTGGTGGACATCATCGCAATGAACGTTCGACTTCCAGAACGGGCGATGGGCGACCTGCGCGCGCAAATCACGGCCGTAACGACTGGTGAACGCCGATTCCTCGAGTTGTTGGGTCGCTATGGACCCGAGCAGGTGCTCGATGCCGTATCCGTCATCATGGACCAGGCTGAGCAGACGGCTCGCGCCAACACGCGCCGCATCCCGGATGGGATGTACGAAGCGGAATCCTTCATGGACGATGACGGACTTGAAGTCGGCGAACGCGTGCCGATTCGGGTGCGGGTCGAGGTGCGCGGGGACGAGATGACGATCGACCTCTCGGACGTCTCCAGGCAGGTGCGCGGCTTCTACAACTCCGGGATCACCACCGGCTATGCCTGCGCGCAAGTCGCCCACAAATGCTTAACATCGCCAACGGATTACCCGGTGACGGATGGCAGCTTCCGCAATCTTACAGTCATCATCCCGCCCGGCACGATCGTGAGCGCTGAGCGTCCAGCACCGATGCGGGTGTGGATGACGTTTCCGATGACGGTAATCGACACGATCATAAAGGCTTTGTCGGAGGCGATCCCTAAGCAGGTCGCCGCCGGGCATCACGCCGACCTTGTATTCCCGAACATCCACGGCATCTCACCCAACGACGGCCGGTTCTACATCGTCGGCATCGGCCCGCTCGGTGGCGGCTGGGGCGCCAAGGCGACCGAGGATGGCGTCTCCGCGACCGTCTGCATCAATGACGGGGACACTCACAACAGCCCGACCGAGCAGCTCGAATCGAAGTTCCCGGTTTTGGTCGAGCGGTATCGCCTCCGCTCCGACAGTGCCGGACCGGGCAAGTTCCGCGGCGGGCTAGGGGCGGAGATGGTCGTTCAGGCGTTGGCACCGTTCTCGCTGACGACTCGCATTGACCGCGTGCATTGCCGCCCTTGGGGCCTGGCTGGCGGCGGCGAGGCGGTCGGGAACGGGATCGGCATCCGAACCGGGAGCGAGTGGAAGACCGACTTTGCCAACGCCAAGGTCTTCAATGTGCGGCTGCGCAAGGGCGACGCCTACATGATGCAGTCAGGCGGCGGTGGCGGCTTCGGCCCGGCCGTCGAGCGCGACCCCGAGTCGGTCGCGCGCGACGTTCGCCTCGGCTATGTCAGCCGGGCAGCCGCCCTCGACGATTACGGTGTGGTGCTCAAGCCCGAGGGCAGCGTCGACGCAGACGGGACGGCAGCCCGGCGTCGGCAGCTGGCGCGGCACAAGCCTTCTCGGCCGAGTTCCGATCCGAAGTATCAGGAACTCGAATTCCTGCCCGGCTAAGCCAACCGATGCGCGCTCGCCGTCAGACCGCGAGCGCACGGTCGCGTCAACGAACTGAGCCGCAATCAAAGGAGGACTTCGGTCTTCCGAATGCTGAGGACGGTAGAAATGAGATTTACCAGCTTCCAGACGAACGGCGCTCCGACATGGGGCGTGATCGAAGGCGACGAAGTGTTGGATTTAGGATCGGTGTTGCGAGACCGGTACCCGGACCTGAAGTCGGCGATTGTGGCCGGCGCATTGCAGCAGGTTGGCGAAAGCGCCTCCGAGGCGCCCCGGCACAAGCTGTCAGCCATCACTTGGCTTCCGCTCATTCCAAATCCTGACAAGATCTTGTGCATCGGACTGAACTACGAGACCCATCGCAAGGAAACCGGCCGAACGGAGGTGGAGAATCCAACCGTCTTTGCCCGTCATGCGAATAGCCAGATCGGTCATCTCGCGAACATCATCCGTCCCCGCGTCTCGCAAGATCTGGATTTCGAGGGTGAGGTTGCGGTCATCATCGGCAAGCCGGGCCGGTACATCTCCCGTGACGCTGCGTGGGATCACATCGCGGGCTACTCCCTCTACAATGACGGCAGCGTGCGGGATTTCCAGCGCCACACGCATCAGTTCCATCCGGGCAAGAACTTCCCCAACACCGGCGCTCTCGGGCCTTGGATGGTGACGCCGGACGAGCTGGGCGACCTTGGCAAGCTTCGTCTCCAGACGCGAGTGAACGGCCAGGTCGTCCAAGATGCGCTGATCGAACAAATGATCTTCGACATCCCACGCCAGATCGAATACTGCTCGACATTCACACGGCTCGAGCCCGGGGACGTGATCGCGACGGGTACTCCAGGCGGGGTAGGCGCAAAGCGCAACCCGCCACTTTGGCTGAAGCCAGGCGATACGGTCGAGGTCGAGTTGGATCGGCTGGGTGTTCTGCGGAACGGAGTTGCCGACGAGGGCTGACAGGAGTGTTTTCCGGAGAGCGGATTCGGGACCCAATTCGGCTTTGCGCAATCGGCTGCCGCTGCCGCTGCCGCAGAACTGCGCGCCTCGCAATGACGGTGGGTGGGCGGGGTTATCGGCGAGAGCGCAGCAGAAATTCGCGGCCGAGTTTGACCATGGGTTCGCCGTCGTATTCGACGATGTCGGCGGTGGCGTAGGTTTCGGGCCAGAGGGCGGGGATGAAGCTGCCAGTGCCCACCACGTCGATCGGGGCGCGGGCGTCGGCCATCGTCTGGCATTTTTCGACGCCGAAGCCGGAGGAGACCACGAGACGCACGCGCGGGTATCCGGCGGCGTCCAGCGACTCGCGCAGGTGCCAGATGGCGGCGGCGGAGACGCCGGTGCCGATCAGATGGCGGAGCTCGGTGTCGCTGCGGTAGCGGCGGATCGCGCCGGGGGCGTGGCGTTCCAGGACCGCGTAGCTCTCGGCGGGGCTTAAACCTTCGACGAAGCGGCCGCCGTGGGTGTCGAGGCGCAGCGCGACGCGCCCGGCGGCGGCGAGGTCAGAAAAACGGCGGCAGACATTTAAGCCGTCGCTTACCTCGCGGCCGAAATAGTCGACGAGGACGGTGAGGTTCTCGTCCGGAAATGTCTCGTGGAACATTTCCGCGGCGCGGAGCGTGGAGCCGGCGTAGCCGATCAGCGCGTGCGGCATCGTGCCGCGGCCCT
>NZ_JAFAVR010000277.1 GCF_019242355.1 Sphingomonas sp.
CCGCCGCCGCCGCCGCTGCTAAATAGATTGATCTGGTAATCCGATCCGAGCGTGCTGACCGTTGAGTTGGAGATGGAGGCTACAGCGGCACCTCCGTCGCCGGCGCTTCCGCTACTTCCCCCACTCCCTCCGCTGCCGCCGGAATAGTGGATATGGTAGAACGAATCCTCACGGTCGTCGTTGGCGCCAGTGCTGCCGCCCGAGCCCCCGCGACCGGCGGTGCCGCCCTGACCACCGATGCTGTCAATCGAAAGTCCCTGAAGGGAAGCGCTGCCAACCTGGACGATGGCATCGCCGCCGTTCCCCGCGGCGCCGCCTTCGCCGCCTCCTCCGCCACTCGAAGATGAGCCGCCCTCGTAATAGCCTGTGGTGCTGCCGTCCTGGTCATGCGTGTAGTAGCTGTAGGACGTCGTTGTTGTACCACCGTCACCAGTTGCACCCGCGCCCCCCGATCCCCCGTGGCCGCCGGTGACCTGGATCGATGATAAGCCGACCGTCCCAGACTCTTGCACCAGAATGCTTTCGCCGTCGGCCCCGAACCCGCCGCTATCGCCAGGGTTCGTGCCGTTCGCCCCGTCCTGTCCGGAGTCGCCATCGACGATATACCGAGGTCCGAATGGCGAGTCGTAAGTATATGATGTGCTCATGACCGACTCCCCAAGCGAAGTGACGGCGAAAGGTCCGGGTTCGTGAACGATGCTCCCAGTCACGATCATCTGCTCGGGCCCCCGCACGCGCAATAATCCGTTTGAATTAGAAAGCGGTCTTTCCACCGTTGATGATGAGATGGATTAGGACGCGATTTCGATCGGGCGCGCGACGACCGGCAACTAGCAATCCGGCGATCGGGGGCCGGTCAACCTCTCGTAATGCTCGCGCAAAGCAACAGGAGCTCCGACTGGCGGCAGGTATTCGTCTTCGCGAAGATGGACCGCAAGTGAGTGCGAGCCGTATTCGGGCGGATGTTCATCGCCTTCGACAATGATTGGACTGAGTGACCCTCGCCGAGCTTCCGCACAATCTCGATCTCTCGGGCGGTAAGATGGAAGAGGGACTGCACCAGCTCGAGATTATCGATGCGAGGTGCGGCGTGATGGATCTCGATCAATAGCTGAGTCCGCACGCGTCCGAAGGGTCCGTAGGCATCCATCAAGGGACGGACGGTGATCAGCCACGGCCGGCCGTTCAGCTGCGCGAGCTTGACCGCGGTCGGAGGGGCTCCACTCGAGACAGCCGAACCTACACTGGCGACGGCGGCATCCAGTTTTGACTGCTCGGAATGCAGGGTCGCGACCAAATGGCCATCCCTTATGGTCAAGGCGCCCGCTTTAGTCAGCAAGGCGTCGGCCGTGGCCGTCAAGTCTTGAACCTGGCCTGTGCTATCGAGAACGACGAGCGCGCGCGCACTGTTCGTGTTGAATGGCCTACTTTGGAGTCGGACGGCACACTCCATATGATCGAACAGCATTCGGAACAGTCGCCGCGAAACCGCGCTGCCAGGCCCGTCCTCGGCCGGAAAGTGCAATGAAAATGTGAAACTCAAGTCATCCGCGGGACCCGTGTAGCCGACACACCAATGGGTTGAGCCGAAATGGTCCAAATTCCATTTCACGTAATCGTTCTGGAGATATTCTTCGGCACGTAGAGTCTGGTGACTATAGCAGAATCTCGCCGATGGGTTCTCGAACGCCCATCGGAGTGAAGGATCGTCGATGTGCCGTTCGGAATATTCCTCGATTCCGCGGGCGAACTTCGTGTCCTCCGGCCCGTACGCCCTGTAGGTCGCGAGTTCCTTGTTTTGAAGATCCGTGAGGGTAGTTAGCGCACCGTTTCCGCCGGTTACTTTGAGTATCTCAACAGCAATACGGTCCCACTCTCGCGCGTCCGGACCAGCACGGTAAATCCGCTTGATGAGATCGGAAACACGCTCGTCCAGGCTCATATGCCACTCCGCGTGACTTCAGCGCTCGACTCCAATTCAATTTAGCATAAACCTGTATCCGATCTAGCCGCTTGGAACGCACGACTTTCGGCTGCTCGCCGCATTGTTTACCTCGGTCGATTGGGACCCCTTCGAGGTGGCAGCATTCGCTGGTCGAATGCCGAAGGATGCACGGCCGCCGGACTGGCGATTTCTCCGATGCGCGCGGCCGATCATGGTGTCGAAACGGGGACGGCCGCCGTGATCCTGTTCGCGAATTGGACGATAAACTGCCAGCCTTGATCGTAGGGGCGGAAAATCATTTGAAGGCCTTCTGCACCCAAGAAATTTGAAACACATATCTTTCAAGACATTAGAGAGCGTTTCAAGTTTTCTCCTGGGCACCATCCTCGCGCACAGGCAATCCAGCGGATTGCCGAAGACGAGGATCCTCGCGAAGCGAGGCGACATGACAAGCCAACACGATCAACAAGCGAGCTTCGACACCTTCAGCTGGACTCCGGCCGAGGCGCCCGAATGCGATGCTCTCGCTCCGTTCGAGGAGCGCATCACGCAGCTCAACGCAATTTCGCCGATGTCGCCGCGCTCGCTTGCGAACCTGCGGCGAGCCCTTGCTTCGATCGACCCTGACGAGCGGGAACGCTTCATCGCGGAGAACCGCGAGCGTCTGGCCGACGTCCGCACCCAGGGGCCCGCCAAATATGCCGACTTCGCATATTGGGCCGACCGCAGCGTCGCGATCGCCGAGTGGCTCGATCTCGACCACGCGCCACCGATGGACATCCTCGACGTCGGCATGGGCTCGGGCAGCTTTGCCATGGTGGCGCAGTCGATGGGCCACCGTGTCCTTGGCACCGATGTCGCCAATCCCTGGTACGGCCAGCTGTGCCGCCTTGCCGGCGTCGAGCGGCTGGTCGCTCCCGTCGAGCGCGGTCAGACCTATCGACCGGTCGACAGGCGGTTCGATCTCATCACGATCATGCTCCCGGTGTTCCATCGCAAGCCGAACGCGGGCAGGCGGCCGATTTACTGGACTGTCGAGGACTGGCGGTCTCTGCTTGAGGGCATGCAGCGCGACCTGCTCAAGTCCGGCGGCAGTATCTTCATACTGATGCCGCTGGAGCAGAACGACGACGGCACGCAAAGCTACTCGCCGCTCGTCGAATGGGCGGGCCGTCGCGGCGCTCGCCTCGACCGCCGATCGCCCGGCGAGCCGATCTCGCGCATCCTGTTCTCCGGCGTAACGGCCGAGACCTTTGGAAAGTCACATGGCTGACACTTGAAAGAAGCCGGCCCTCCGGCCCATTTCCGGCGCATGATCGAGATCCGCAAATTCGATAGCCTTGGCCACGCCGATCACGGCTGGCTCGACGCTCGCCACCACTTCTCCTTCGCCAATTACCATGACCCGGCGCGCATGGGCTGGGGCGCGATCCGCGTGTGGAATGATGACAGGATCGCCGCGAAGAGCGGCTTCCCGCCGCACCCGCACAGCGACATGGAGATCGTCACCTACGTCCGCACGGGCGCGATCACCCACCAGGACTCGATGGGGAATACTGGCCGAACGGCTGCCGGGGACATTCAGGTGATGAGCGCCGGCACCGGCGTCGTCCATGCCGAATATAATCTCGAGGATGAAGCGACGACCCTGTTCCAGATCTGGATCGAGACCGACCAGCGCGGCGCTCAACCCGGCTGGGGCGCCCGGCCCTTCCCGAAGGGAAGCCGCGAGGGCAGTTTCCAGCTTCTCGCCAGCGGCGACCCGGACGACGGTGCGCTCGACATCAACGCCGACGCGAAAGTGCTGGGCGCGACGGTCAAGGCCGGCGAATCGATCGAGGTCGGCGCAGATCCGGCCCGCCACCTCTATCTGGTCCCGAGCGGCCGGGTGCGCGTCAACGGCGTCGAGGCGGGCCCGCGCGACGGAGTCGCGATCACCGGCGAGGGCACGGTCCGGATCGAGGCCGACGAGGAGTCGGAGCTGGTGCTGGTCGACGCCCGCTAGTCGCCATTCCCCCGCGAGTCCGGTTCGGTTCATCCTTCGCGTGCTTGAATAGCGGCAAGCAGGCGGGCATGGGCACGCGTCGCGCGCGCCGGACCAGCGCGCACCACTGCAAGAGCGGAACGGAATGAAAGCGAAAGGTCGCTTGGGAATGCTGGCGTTTGCGGCCGGGCTCGCGCTCGGCTCGCCGACGCTCGCCCAAATCGTTCCGCAAAGCACCGACCAGACCGCGCCTCAGTCAACGCCGCCAGCAGCGCCGCAGTCGAATCCCCCAGCGACGCTGCCCGTGTCACGGGACACGGTCGGCCCGCGCGAACTTCAGAATTTCAGCCTCGGCGGCACCGTTACTCGTCCTGCGGACAACCCCGCCCGGCCGGCCACGCCGTCGCCTTCCCCGAACGTTCCGACGTCAACCAACTCAGCGCGGACGGTTGCTCCCGCGCCGCGCATGGAGGTTCCGGCGCGATCGACGGCGAGGGCCGCAAGCACGGCCAGTGCGCCCGCCGCCTCTTCCACGAAAGGCACTGCCGTACCGGCTTTCACGCCGGATCTGACCGCCCCCCCTGCGGCTGCGCCCGCCGTCGCGCCGCCTGCAGCAACAGCGCCAGCCTTCACGCCTGAGCCGCAAACCAGTTCTCCGCCGACGCCAGGCTCGGCCGCCGGCGGGTCGCTGCTGCCCTGGCTGTTTTTTGCACTGGCGCTGGGTGCAGGCATTGCGATCCTGCTCTGGCGCCGCCGCCCTCGCGAGGCGGTGGCGGGTGGACCGGCGCTCGCTAGCTATGCGCCGCCGCCGCCCTCCCCGCCGCCGGTTCCGCAGTCAGCCGCCGCGCAAGCGCCTCGCGCCGCTCGGGTGCCCGAGCCCGCAGCGGCAGGTACCTCACCCTCTCCGTCGCCTGTCCCGGCGTCCGCTCCGATCCGTGCCTTCGCGGGGACTGCCGCCGCTCCAGCTGCTCCCGCCGGCATTGTCTCGACCCGACTACGGCCGTGGCTCGATATCGCCATGATGCCGATGACCTGTCGGATCGACGATCAGCAGGTCGTGTTCGAGTTCGAGATCGACGTCTTCAATTCGGGCGCGGCGCCGGCGCGCGACATCCATATCGCCGCCACGCTTTTCAATGCCGGGCCGAGTCAGGACGAAGACCTCGCGGCCTTCGCGTCCCGCGAGATCGACGCGGGCGACCCGCTGCCGCTGGTCCCGCCCTTGCAGCGGATCACCTTCCGAACGTCGCTGACCGCGCAGCGTGCCGCGTTGCAGCTGTTCGAGTCCGGCGGACGGCCTGTGTTCGTGCCGGTGCTGGCCTTCAATGCCGTTTACAAGTGGAGCGGCGGAGGCG
>NZ_JAFAVR010000041.1 GCF_019242355.1 Sphingomonas sp.
CGGGCCGCGCTACCGCCCCTTCGCCTCGCCGCCCTATCGCGTCGCGATGGGCCTGGAAAACCTGTCGCTGGACGACTGGATCGAGATCGACGACGCGTTCCGTGATCAACTCGCCGAAAAGCGCCGGCTGCTCGCCGAGCGCCACGCCGAGGTGTTCCAGAGCCTTCCCGAATCGACCGACCCGTCGCGCGAGGTGCTGACGCTGCTGGGTGAGCACCTGCCCCGACGCTTTCCGGCGCTGTTCCGGCGCCGGGGCGACACGCTGGACAATGCCGCCACCGCCGAGCGCTGGAATTTGGCGCAGACCGACCTGCATCCGCTCGATCTCGCCGGCCGGCTGGTGCAGGAGGATCTTTGCGTGATGCAGGCGGGGCCGGAGGGCTACCGGCTCACCGCCGCCTCGCTCTGCTTTCCCACGCGCTGGCGGCTCGCCGAGAAGATCGGCAAGCCGATGCAGGGCATCCACGCGCCGGTGCCGCTCTACGCCGAGCGGCTGGCGCGGCCAGTCGACCGCTTCTTCGACCACCTCCGGGCGGAGCGGCCGGTCGCGCGGGTGAATTTCAGCCTGCTGACCGACCCCGCGCTGTTCCAGCCCGCCGGCCACGGCAGGCGGGAGGCCGACCCGACGATCACGGCGGAGAACGCGGGGGCGCGGGTGCATCTCCGCATGGAGCGCCAGACGCTGCGGCGGCTGCCGTGCAGCGCCGCCATCCTGTTCACGATTCGCGTCCACCAGTGTCCGCTCGCGGTGTTCGAAGACGACCCGCGCGGTGCCGCGGACCTGGCCGCCAGCCTGCGGACGATGCCGGAGGGGGTCGCGCTGTACAAGAGCCTCCCGGTGCTCGCCGACCCCGTGCTCGCCTATCTCGACCGGCTGTCGGGGGAAGGCGGCCAGTCAGTGCAGTTGCAGCCAGGCGCCCGGATGGCGCCAGCGGCCAGGCCCGGCCAGGTCGGCTGAGGCGACCCGGACCGAATGCAGCCGGCCCTCCAGCTCGCGGTCCCAGAAGTCCAGGAACTTCCGCAGCACCGGGAAGCGGGGCGCGAGGTCCATCTGCTGCCAGATGAAGCTCTGCAGCACCGCCGGGTGGTCCGGCAGGTGATAGAGGATCTCCGCCGTGGTGAGCCGATAGCCGTGTGGATGTCGGAGCAGCTTCATCCCGTCCTCCGGAGTGCGATGCCATCCAGCCGGTGCCCGCGTCCGCGTCTTTGCCGCGCGGGGTGATCGCAGGGACGGCGATGTTCGCGGTGCGAACCGCATGCCACAAGAAAAATCGAACGGAAACAGGGGGTTGGCACTCCAGCATGGGGAGTGCTGCCAAACGCTTGACACGCGGGCGTGAGCCAACTAGATCGTTGGCACTCCCGGCCTGGGAGTGCCAATCAGCTACCCCCAAGCCCCTATCCGAAGCACCAGAGACAGTCAGGAGCCATCGCTACATGAAGTTCCGTCCCCTGCACGACCGGGTCGTGGTCCGTCGGCTGAACGCCGAAGAGAAGACCTCGGGCGGCATCATCATCCCCGACACGGCCAAGTAAAAGCCGATGGAAGGCGAGATCGTCGCCGCCGGCCCGGGCGCCCGCAACGAACAGGGCCAGATCACCGCACTCGACGTGAAGGCCGGCGACCGCGTGCTGTTCGGCAAGTGGTCGGGCACCGAGGTCAAGATCGACGGCGAGGAGCTGCTGATCATGAAGGAGACCGACATCATGGGCATCATCGAGGGTCAGCCCGCCGAGACCAAGAAGGCCGCCTGACCTCCGTCCTCGCCCATTTTCCCTAACCGACCCAATCAAGGAATTCGCACAACATGGCTGCAAAAGAAGTTCGCTTCGGGGGCGATGCCCGCCAGCGCATGCTGCGCGGCGTGGATACCCTCGCCGACGCGGTTCGCGTCACCCTCGGCCCGAAGGGCCGCAACGTCGTGCTCGACAAGAGTTTTGGCGCGCCGCGCATCACCAAGGACGGCGTGACCGTCGCCAAAGAGATCGAGCTCGCCGACAAGTTCGAGAACATGGGCGCGCAGATGGTGCGCGAGGTCGCAAGCAAGACCAGCGACCTGGCCGGTGACGGCACCACCACCGCGACCGTGCTCGCCCACGCCATCGTCCGCGAGGGCTCCAAGGCGGTGGCCGCCGGCATGAATCCGATGGACCTCAAGCGCGGCATCGACCAGGCGGTCAACGCCATCGTCGAGGAGCTGAAGACGCGCAGCCGCAAGATCACCACGCCTGCCGAGACCGCCCAGGTCGGCACCATCTCCGCCAACGGCGAGGCCGAGATCGGCAAGATGATCGCGGAGGCGATGCAGAAGGTCGGCAACGAGGGCGTCATCACGGTCGAGGAGGCCAAGGGCATCCAGACCGAGCTCGACGTCGTCGAGGGCATGCAGTTCGACCGCGGCTACGTCTCGCTGTACTTCATCACCAACGCCGAGAAGATGATCGCCGAGTTGGATCAGCCGTACATCCTGATCCACGAGAAGAAGCTGTCGGGCCTGCAGCCGATGCTGCCGCTGCTGGAGAGCGTCGTGCAGTCCGGCCGGCCGCTGCTGATCGTCGCCGAGGACGTCGAGGGCGAGGCGCTGGCGACGCTCGTCGTCAACAAGCTGCGCGGCGGACTGAAGGTCGCGGCGGTGAAGGCGCCGGGCTTCGGCGACCGCCGCAAGGCGATGCTGGAAGACATCGCCATCCTGACCGGCGGCCAGGTGATCAGCGAAGATCTCGGCATCAAGCTCGAGAACGTCACGCTGCAGATGCTCGGCAAGGCCAAGAAGGTGCTGATCGAGAAGGAGAACACCACGATCGTCGAGGGCGCCGGCCAGAAAGGCGACATCACCGGCCGCTGCAACCAGATCCGCGCGCAGATCGAGGAGACGACCTCGGACTACGATCGCGAGAAGCTGCAGGAGCGGCTGGCCAAGCTCGCCGGCGGCGTCGCGGTGATCCGCGTCGGCGGCTCGACGGAAGTCGAGGTGAAGGAGCGCAAGGACCGGGTAGACGACGCGCTGCACGCGACCCGTGCCGCCGTCGAGGAAGGCATCGTGCCGGGCGGCGGCGTCGCCCTCGCGCGTGCCAGCCTGATCCTGTCCAAGCTCTCGCCCGAGAACGAGGACCAGCGCCTGGGCATCGAGATCGTCCGCAAGGCCGCCCAGTCGCCGCTGCGCCAGATCGCCGAGAATGCTGGCGAGGACGGTGCGGTGATCTCCGGCAAGGTGTTCGACAAGAACGAGCCGACCTGGGGCTTCGACGCCCAGAGCGGCGAGTTCAAGGACCTGGTCGCGGCCGGCATCATCGACCCGACGAAGGTCGTCCGGGTGGCCCTGCAGCACGCGGCCTCGGTCGCCGGCCTGCTGGTGACCACCGAGGCGATGGTCGCCGAGAAGCCGGAGAAGAAGGGTCCGCCGATGCCTCCGGGCGGCGGCGGCGGCATGGGCGACATGGATTTCTGATCTCGCCCGACCGAAGAACTGCGAAGGGGGTGGGCCGGCGGTCCGCCCCCTTCTGCTGTCCGGCCGGCTCTGTACGGCAGGCCACAAATGTCACCGTGGCTCGATTGACATCGCGGCAGGTTTCTGGCGGACTGCCCCGGCAATCGTCTTTTTGGCTTGCCTTGCTGCGCTCCGTCCTGCGAGTCGGTTCCTTCAAGACGTCCAAAGGCAGGTTGTCGCCCCGCACCGCGCTTGAGGCGCGGCGCTTTCGACGGAGAACAAGGCAGAGATGGCTATCGGCACGGTCAAGTGGTTCAACGCAACCAAGGGCTACGGCTTCATCATGCCGCAGGACGGCGGCAAGGACGTTTTCGTCCATATCACGGCGGTCCAGGCCGCCGGGCTGAAGGGCCTCAATGACGGTCAGCGCGTCAGCTACGACGTCGCGATGGAACGCGGCAAGGCTTCCGCGACCAACCTGAAAGTCGCCTGAGCCCTTCCCGCTCCAATTCGCGTTTCGACAGAGCACCGTCCCCATGCGCCCCAGCACCGTCCGTCGCGCCGCCGTTCGCGGCAATGGGGCCGGGCTGCTGGCGGCCATGCGGCGCCGAATACTGATGGTAAGCACCCGCGAAGGCGGGAGCCGACAGCGATGTTTACCTCAGCCGCGCGACGGCCTCGCGCATCGGAAGGAGTGATCGGACATGGCCACCGGCACCGTCAAATGGTTCAACGCGACCAAGGGCTACGGCTTCATCATGCCGCAGGACGGCGGCAAGGACGTGTTCGTCCATATCACCGCCGTGCAGGCGGCCGGGCTGAAGGGCCTGAATGACGGACAGAAGGTGAGCTACGACGTTGCGATGGAGCGCGGCAAAGCGGCGGCAACCAACCTGAAGCTGATGTAGAACGCCGCCGTTCTGCTGATCACCGCCTGCGGCCCGCCCTGGGGCCGCTCCAGGGCGGGCCGACGCTGTTCAGAGCGGCCTGCGTTGCCGCGCCTTCAGTCCACGCCATAGCCGAGCCGCTCGATCGCCGGCCGCAGGATCGGGATCACCGGCTCGATGTGGCTCAGATAGTGGCGGTAGCGGAACCGCGATCTGTCGTACAGCGGCTCAGTGACCTGTGCATAGCTCGCCGTGCGGGCGTAGCGGCGGTTCTCGTTGAAGTTCAGGCAGCGAGCGTCGAAATCTTCGCCGAGAAAATCCAGCATGCGCCGCACGCTTGCCTCCTGGTCATCGACCATGTCCTCGTAGCGGACCGGCAGATAGCGGAGCGTCATTTCGGTGCGATAGCTCTCG
>NZ_JAFAVR010000081.1 GCF_019242355.1 Sphingomonas sp.
GATCCTGAATGTGATCAACGTCCTCGAACAATATCCCAATCCGTCACTGACCGCGGTCCATGCGCCGCAGACGATCTATCCCAAGGGCATGGAGCTGGCTCCGTCGAGCGATGGTTCAGGCCATCTCAGCCTCTGGGTCACCGATTACGGACGCGACCAATATCCGGACGGCCGGGTGCTCGAAGTCATGCTGAACGAGATGGCGCCCTCGTACATGCTACCCGCGGGCACGAGCAGCGCGACGAGCAGCAGTGCCACGACGAGCGCGCTTGCGCTCCAGGGTTCCGCAGCGCAGGCGGGTGAGGCCGCGCAGCCGGCGACGTTGGCACATCATGGTGTTTCCAACCTGCATGGCGGCGGAGCGAGCCACCAGAGCTTGATCTTCGGTCTGGAGAGCGACCACTTCATGGGGATGCCGCATTCCGATTTGCTCTAGCGGCGACCTGAATCGACGACCGGCGCCGGCAGGCGCCGGACCGGATCGCAACTCTGGTACGCGCATGCGATGGGCCAGGCGCGCACGCGCTGACTTTACGTAAGCGACACTCGGCGGTGCCGGGAAACGGCGCGCCGGCGAGCACTGGCCCGATCAGGCTTGCCGCATCGCTAGTGGAGGCGCGGCCAGGCGCTCAATCAGGATCTGGCCGGCGAACTCATCGCTTCCCAGCGGGGTGAACCGTCGGCTGCGGTCAGGGCAGCTGGGGATGCAAACGCGGCTGCGGCAGCTGGAGCGCCGGCAACCGGAGCTGCGGCTTCGCCCGCGCCGCCCTGTGCGCGACGCGCAGCAAGCCTTGCACGTATTTGCGGCGGAGCACCGCCTGGCCGGACCGATGGACCGAGAAAACCGACCACCAGAAGGCCTGGCAGAACGCCATCTTCATGCGCAGGGACGTGTTCGCGCGAGTGAAGAACTTCTCGGGCGACAGGCCGCACACTGCCCGGTGGAACACCGAATTGCGGACCCAGCGCGCCGGCGTGCTGTAGACCGGCGCGTCGCAGCCCGGGTGCAATGCCAGGCCCAGGATCGTGTAATCGTCCTCAAGGGGCGGCGTCGGCACGGGGTAGCGCTGCAGGAACTCGAAATCGAGCATCAGCAGGCCCGCATCCGGATCCGTGATGAGGTTGTGAGTCGCAAGGTCGAGCAGGAAGTAATTCCGCTCGCGCAGCGCCCGGACGAATGGCGTCAGCGCCGCCATCGCGTCGAACGTCAGCTGCACCTGACCGCAATTGGGCAGCGGCCTCAACACATGCGCTCCGGTGTTCGAATAATAAGGCGTTAGCAGCCAGTTGTCGCCGTGGTCGATAAGCTCGGGGACGCAGGGCAGGCCGCTCAGCTCCTGCCGGGCCTGGAGCTCGCGATCGAAGAAGCGCGATGCGCCCGGCCGGAAGACCTTGGCGACGACTTCGCCGTGGACCGGATGGTCGACCAGCAGGACTCGCGCGCGCCGTCCTGACACCGACAGCTCGCGGACGACGGGCCACGGAAGCTGCAGCTTGCGCTCGATTGCGGCGACCTCCTTGGTGACCTCGGCGATCAGGCCTGGCCGGTCGAGCGCCTCCAGGCACTCGAGGCTCTGCCAGCCATTGTCGGTCGAGTGCATGGGATTGAACCGCTCGCTCCTGGGGACACGGCTGTGAATGAGGTCGCGGATCGCATATTTGGTAAGGGTCGCGTTATCGTTGACCACCTGGCCGTCTTCGGCCGTGACCGGGCGATAGCGGAAGTCGCAGGCGAGGATGATTGCGGCAGGCTCGCCACCACTCTCGGGGAACGGGCCGCGCCCCCAGTTGCCGCCCCGAACCCGCGCTCCGACCCGCGCTTTCTCGTCCTCGGTGAGCGAAATGACGTGAAGCACCTCGAACCCGTGGCGATCGATCATCGCCGCCGCTTCGTCGGCATAGGGCAGTGCGCGATCCCGGACGACGAAGGCGATCAGTCCCGCGGCTGCACCGATGTCCCGGCGCTCGCCTCTGAGCTTGCCGCGCAGCCAGGCATTGCGCGTCTGATACCGCTCGAGCAGGTCGCCGGCCGGGCGCAGGCCCTTCCGCGCGAGATAGCGGTCGAGCCCCTGCAGGGTCAGGTCCGCGCGCTCCCCGGCCTGCCGCCGCACGCGCTTCAGAGTCGCCAGATAATCATGGTCCGCATTGGTGACCGTCGCGCCTTCCGTCCTCGACAGCGGCAGACCCGAAGCCTCGCCCTTGTGATAGACGGCGTGGAAGGCGAGCGACTGGAAATGATCGCGCGGCGCCGGCACCCGATACTTGCCGTGGATGAGGATCGCATTCTCGAGGATCCTCAGCGACAGCTTTTTCGGGAAGTACGGCACGCCCCTGTAGTCCGTGCCCCGCATCCCGCTGATGCTGTAGAGATCCACCGGCTGAGTCGCGGGGAACAGCGGGTAGGGCGACAGCATCGTCTCGAGGATGGAAAGGTCCTCGTCGGAAACCAGCAGGTCGATGTCCTCGCCGGCATCGACGGCGGGCAGGCTCTCGAACCACCGCAGCACTGCGTAGTTTGCGCCCACCTCGGTCAGCTTCGTCAGGAACTCGTCCACCGAAACGCCCTGCGGGAGGTAGCGACGGGTCCGCGCCGGCGACCGGATCAACCGCTTCGCGATCGACTTCGCACGCTCGCGCACCATCAGCTTGGCGCCGCGAGGAGCAGGCTTTACCTTCAGCTCGATTGGCGACAGGTCCTGGGGCGCCATATTGGCGGCGGCGGGGAGGCCGGGCAAAGGGAGTTCGCCGCCCCGGCCGTCCTGCACGAACCTCGCCGTCGGGCCAGCTAGCGCGTCGATGCGCACCGGTGCCGGACGGCCGGGCGTGTGGACACCGTCTTCAAGACGCCAATGCCGGGCATTATCAAGGCGATGTGCGTTGCGCTGTGACAGCTTTACTTCCCCATTCGCTGAGCCCGCGATGGCCTTGCGATTCGCGGATTAACCCAAAGCTGATAACACAGACTTAACAAGGGTGCGATACTCCGAATCGACCTGAAATCGAAACACAGGTGACCTTTTTTTGGACAGTCGGCCGTAACGCGCCGGATGACCTCCTTCAGCCGCTTCCTGAGTCACAAAAGTGAAACGGTTCAGTCACCGTCCAGCCCCTCCGACCGTCCTAACGCGCTCGTCGAAATCGATGGAGGGACGTGTGAAGACAGTCACGATGGCGCTGGCCGCGGCAACCCTGCTGACGGCTGCATGCGGCAGCAACGGCGCCAACAATGGTGCGGCGAACGGCTCCGGGCAGCAGATCACCGGCGCAGGTTCGACCTTTGTCTATCCGGTCCTGTCCGCCTGGGCAGCAGACTATCGCGCCCAGTCGGGAACGAGCGTCAACTACCAGTCGATCGGCTCAGGCGGCGGAATCGCCCAGGTCGAGGCAGGCACCGTTGACTTCGGCGCGACCGACCAGCCGCTGCAATCCGACGAGCTTGCGAAGAACGGGCTCGCGCAATTTCCAGTCGTCGTCGGCGGCATCGTTCCAGTCGTGAACATCCCCGGCCTGGAAGCGGGCAAACTCAAGCTCACCGGCCCGGTCCTCGCGGACATCTACCAGGGCAAGATCAAGACCTGGAACGACCCGGCAATCGTCAAGATCAACCCAGGCCTCAACCTCCCCGGCGCGGCGATTGCTACGGTTCACCGGTCCGACGGCTCGGGCACGACCTTCAACTTCACCCATTATCTCGCGCAGGTCAGCCCGGCCTGGAAGAGCGGCCCGGGCGAAGGCAAGACCGTTTCCTGGACAGGCGGCGTCGGCGGCAAGGGCAATGAGGGCGTCGCGGCCTACGTGAAGCAGCTGCCGAACTCACTCGGCTACGTCGAATATGCCTACGTCATGCAAAACAAGATGACCTATGCGCTGCTCCAGAACTCGGCCGGCAACTTCGTTGCACCGAGCGCGGCCGCGTTCGGCGCCGCGGCGGGCACTGCCGACTGGGCCCATGCGCAGGACTTCAATCTGGTGATGACCAACGCGCCGGGCGCGAATGCCTATCCGCTTGCGGCCAGCACCTTCATCCTCGTGCACAAGCAGCCCAAGGACAAGGCGAAGTCGGACGCCGCGATCGCCTTCTTCAAGTACGCGCTCGAGAAGGGCCAGGGTCAGGCGAACAAGCTCGACTATGTGCCGCTGCCCGACGCGCTCGTGAAGCAGATCGAAAGCTACATCGGCTCCAATATCAAGTGAACGCTCCGGCCAATGTAACGGCGCACGACAGCGGCGCCGGCGCTGATCAGCTATTCCGGCTGGTCACCGCCGGCGCCGCGTGGCTCGTGCTCATTGTCCTCGGCGGCGCCGCGGCGGCAATGGCGTGGGGCGGTAGGCTTGCCTTCCAGACATTTGGCTGGCGCTTCATCAGCAGCCGCGACTGGGACCCGGTTAGCGCGAAGTTCGGCGCGCTCGTGCCGATCTACGGCACTCTCGTCACGTCGATCCTCGCATTGCTCATCGCCGTTCCTGTCAGCATCGGCATCGCCTTGTTCCTGACCGAGATCGCTCCGCGTTGGCTACGCGGGCCGATCGGCATCGCGATCGAGTTGCTCGCCGCGATCCCCAGTATCATCTACGGAATGTGGGGCCTGTTCGTGTTCGCGCCGTTCATGGCTGCCCATGTGGAGCCGTGGCTGAGCGATCACCTCGGCGCCTTGCCAGTCATCGGCGCGGCGTTCACGGGTCCACCGATCGGCATCGGCCTCTTAAGCGCGTCGATCGTGCTCGGGATCATGATCATCCCCTTCATCGCGACCGTAGCGCGCGACGTCTTCAACGCGGTCCCGCCGCAGCTCAAGGAAGCCGCTGTCGCGCTGGGTTCGACGCGCTGGGAAATCCTCAGCCGGGTGACCTTGCCGTACACCCGCTCCGCCATCATCGGCGCGGTGTTCCTCGGCCTTGGCCGGGCGCTGGGCGAGACGATGGCCGTCACCTTCGTGCTCGGAAACGCACACGATCTCTCGCCGTCGCTGCTGATGCCGAGCAATTCGATTGCCGCGGCGATCGCCAACGAGTTCACCGAGGCCGATACCGACCTGTACCGCTCATCGCTGATCGCGCTCGCCTTCCTGCTGTTCGTTGTCACTCTGATCGTGCTGACGATCGCAAAGCTGATGCTGCTGCGCATCGGCAAGGCGCAGGGAAGGACCCACTGATGCCGCTGCGCCGCAGGCTCGCCGACATCCTCGCGCTGCTATTCGCCGGCGCGGCGACCGTGTTCGGCCTCGTCTGGCTGGTCTGGATCCTGTGGACCACGGCGGTCCAGGGCGGCGCTGCCTTGTCGCCCGCACTCTTCACGCAGATGACGCCGCCTCCCGGTGAAAGCGGAGGTTTACTGAACGCCTTCTACGGAAGCGCCGTGATGGTGCTGCTGGCTCTGGTGATCGGGACTCCGATCGGAATCGCGGCTGGGACTTACCTTGCCGAACATGGTCGTCATTCACGCCTGGCCGCGGTCGTCAGCTTCATCAACGACATCCTGCTGAGCGCGCCGTCCATCGTCATCGGCCTGTTCATCTATGAGCTTGTGGTACGTCCGATGGGGCATTTCTCCGGTTTCGCCGGCTCCCTGGCGCTTGCCATGGTGCTGCTGCCGATCGTCGTGCGCACAACCGACGAGGCGCTGCGCCTCGTTCCGAACACGATGCGCGAAGCCGGCTTCGCACTCGGCATCCCGCGCTGGCGGGTGACGGCCCGCGTTCTCTACAAGGCGGCGCTCAGCGGCATCGTAACCGGCGTGCTGCTCGGCCTTGCCCGCATTGCCGGCGAGACGGCGCCCTTGCTCTTTACTGCACTCAACAACCAGTTCTGGAGCGCGAGCCTGTCGCAGCCGCTGGCTAACGTCCCGGTCGTAATCTTCCAGTACGCGATGAGCCCCTATGATCAATGGCACGAGCTCGCCTGGGCCGGCGCTTTCGTGCTCACGGCCTTTGTCCTGTGTCTCAATCTCGGAGTGCGCTTCCTGGCGCGCGGAGCGAAACGATGATTCCCCTTCAAGAGCGCCCTTCGGTCCAGCCGTCCACCGCCGACGCGCCCGTCAAGATCGAGGTCCGCGGAATGGACTTCTATTATGGCAAGTCGCACGCGTTGCGTGATGTGAACCTGTCGGTGCCGTCGAACGCCGTGACCGCGATCATCGGACCGTCGGGGTGCGGCAAGTCGACGCTGCTTCGCGCGATCAACCGCATCTACGAAATCTATCCGGACCAATATGCGACGGGCGAAATCCTGCTCGACGACCGCAACGTGCTCGAGCGCCGCTATTCATTGTCCGCTCTGCGTCGTCGTGTCGGAATGGTGTTCCAGAAGCCGACTCCCTTCTCCACGACGATCCGCAACAATGTCGCCTTCGCGCTCAGCTATTTCGAGCGCCTGTCAAAGAGTGACATGTCCGACCGCGTCGAGGAAGCGCTCCGCCAGGCCGCGCTCTGGGATGAGGTCAAGGACAAGCTCAACGTCAGCGCTTTGTCGCTGTCGGGCGGCCAGCAGCAGCGGCTTTGCATCGCACGCACGCTTGCCGTCCGGCCTGAAGTCATCCTCCTCGACGAGCCGACCTCGGCGCTCGATCCCATCTCGACGGCGCGCATCGAAGAGTTGATCAACGAGCTTCGTGAGCGTTTCACGATCGTCATCGTCACCCACAACATGCAGCAGGCCGCGCGCGTTTCGCAGCGCACTGCCTTCTTTCACCTGGGTGAGCTGATCGAGGTCGGCGATACGAGCCAGATCTTCACCAACCCGCAGGTCCAGCGCACGCAGGACTATATCACCGGACGCTACGGCTAAGGAGCAGACATATGGCACGTGCCGGCGGACATACGCTGACGGCCTTCGACCACGATCTCGGCGAGCTTCGCAGCCTGATCATCGACATGGGTTCGGTCGCCGAAGCGGCGATTGCGGAGGCCATGCGGTGCCTGATCGAACGCGACGAGGTCGCCGCCGCGGAGCTGATCGCGGCGGATGAGCAGCTCGACGACCTCGAAGCGGAGGCCGAACGCCGCGCGGTCGAGCTTATCGCCCTTCGCGCGCCGATGGCCGACGACCTGCGCGAGGTCGTTGCCGCGCTCAAGATCGCGGGCGTCGTCGAAAGGGTCGGCGACTATGCCAAGAACATCGCTCGGCGCGTCCGTCGCCTGCCCGAAGGAGCGCAGCTCGAGCCGATGTCGCTGCTGCCCGAGATGGCGAAGATCGCGGCGTCCATGGTCCATGATGCGATCGCGGCGTTTGTCGAACGCAATCCGGACGCCGCTCGCCAGGTCTGCGCGCGGGACGATGCGCTCGATGACTTCTACGAAAGCATCTTCCGGACGCTGGTGACCTTCATGATGGAGGACCCACAGAACATCAGCCCGTCGACCACGCTGCTGTTCGTCGCCAAGAATCTCGAGCGGATCGGCGACCATGCGACGAACATTTCCGAGATGGTCTATTACGCAGCTACGGGCGACCGGCTTCTCGACGGGAACATCAACACCCGCGACGGCTGAGCCGGCTGTTCGACGGGCGCATGAAAAGGGCGGCCCCCGCACGGGGAGCCGCCCTTCTTTCGTGGTCGCGTGTCTAGCGGATGTTCGCTGCGACGTAGGCCTGGATGCGCTTCACCAGCGGCGCCGGCAGCGGCACATAGTCGAGGCTCGTCGCCTGGGGCTGGCCCTTCGTCAGCGCCCAGCCGAAGAACTTGCGCGCCGATGCGCTCGTCGCCGCGTCCTTCGGCTGCTTGTGCATCAGGACGAAGGTCGACGCCGTGATCGGATAGGCATTGGCGCCCGGAGCATTGGTCATTACCAGGTTGAAGTCCTTCGCGTGGTTCCAGTCGGCCGTCGCTGCCGCTGCGGCAAAGCTGCGCGCGTTGGGGGCAATGAACTTACCCGCCGAATTCTGGACGAGCGTGTAGGCCATCTTGTTCTGCACGACGTAGGCATATTCGACGTAGCCGACGGAATAGGGGAGTTGCTTCACGTAGCCCGCGACGCCCTCGTTGCCCTTGCCGCCGACGCCGCCGGCCCAGCTGACCGATGTCCCTTCTCCGAACTTGGCCTTCCAGCCCGGGCTGACCTGGCTCAGGTAATGCGTGAAATTGAACGATGTGCCTGACGAATCCGACCGGTGAACCGGCGTGATCGCCTTGGCCGGGAAGTGCAGACCGGGGTTGATCTTTGAGATTCGCGGGTCATTCCACATCGTGATGTTGCCGGCATAGATGTCGGCGAGCAGCGGGCCGCTAAGCTTGACCTGGCCGGGCCGCGCGCCGGGGATGTTGATGACCGGGACGACGCCGCCGATCACGACCGGGAACTGGGCAAGGCCCGATGCCGCGAGCTCGTCGCTCGACAGCGGCTTGTCGGTCGCGCCGAAGTCGACGGTGCCGGCCTTGATCTGCGCGATCCCGCCGCCCGAGCCGATCGACTGGTAGTTGATCTCGTCCCCACCCGCTTTCTTGAAGTCGGATGCCCAGCGCGAGAGCACCGGATAGACGAAGGTCGATCCGGCGCCCGTGATCCCGGCGCTCGCGCTTCCCGCAAGCGCGACGGTTGTCGCTGCGACTATCGTTGTGATCGACCGATTGAGCATGTTCATCTGAAAGTCCCCCGAAGGTGAGAATGCGGCGGCACACTGCCTCGCCGTGCGTCGGGACTACGCCGGTGCGGTGACTCGGCGGTGATGACATTGTTGCGATTGTGTTGCGGGCGGGCCTCTCCCGGAACGCTGTCACAAAACTGTCCGCGAGGGGTCACCGAATCGCGCTTACGGCCCGCCTAACACCGAACGCGTTCACAACATGAGTTAGCTGATCCCCGGGGGGTTTTTAAAGATGATTTCTCGTTTCTCCAAAGTCCTGCTCGCTTGCACCATGATGACGTCCGCTCCGGCGTTCGCCCAGGCGGCGCCGACGGCCGACGATGTCGCCGCGCTTCGCGCCGAGATCCAGGCACTGCAGGCCAAGGTCGACCAGCTTTCGGCCGCCCAGTCGCAGCAGGCCGCGCAGGTCCAGCAGGTCGCTGCCGCCCAGGCCGCGCCGCCGCCAGCGCCCGTTCCACCGCTCAAGAAAGAAGCGCCGGGCTGGTGGGGCAGCACCACGATCAGCGGCCGGTCGTTCTTCAACGTCAGCAACATCGACCAGACGTCCACCGACCTTGCCGGGGACCGGACGGACAACGCGCAGAACGGCACCCAGACCGAGCTGAAGCGTTTTTACGTGATCATCGATCACAAGTTCAACGACGTCTTCTCGGCCAATGTGACGACGGATTTCCGCTATAATTCGATCGCGACCGACACCGGCGGAAAAGAACTCGGCAGGGATACTCTGGTCTTCGTGAAAAAGGCCTATCTCCAGGCCAAGCTCGACCCGGCGCTGACCGTTCGCGTCGGCGAGGCCGACCTGCCCTGGGTGCCCTTCGCTGAAGGCCTCTATGGCTATCGTTTCGTCGAGAACACGCTGATCGACCGCACGAAGTTCGGCACGTCGACCGACTGGGGCGTCCATGCCTTCGGTTCGTTCGGCGGCGGCATGTTCAACTACGCCGTCTCGGCGATCAACGGCGCCGGCTACAAGACGCTCTCGCGAAGCTCGAACACCATCGATCTCGAAGGCCGGGTCAGCGTCAACCCGATCAAGTCGATCACCCTTGGCGTCGGCGGCTACACCGGCAAGCTCGGCAAGAGCAACGACACGGTGAACGTCAACCATACTGCGACTCGCTTCAATGCGATCGCCGCCTACACCGACAAGCGCGTGCGGGTCGGCGTCGAGTATTTCACGGCCAAGAACTGGAACAACATCGCGACGGCGCCCGAGCCGTTGCCGGCCCCGGTCACCGTGAGCGACAAGGCGCATGGCTGGTCGACGTTCGGCTCATATGCCTTCACGCCGGCAATCGCGGTGTTCGGTCGTTACGACTGGGTCAAGCCGACGGATATCGTCGCGACCGGCACGACGCGGTCTGTGCGGGATAATTACTACAACGTCGGCGTCGACTATAAGCCGATCGCTCCGATTGACCTTGCGCTCGTGTGGAAACATGACCGTGCGCGCAACGGCTTCATCTCGACGTCGAACGGGACCATCGGCGGCCTCGACCACGGCAGCTACAACGAGATTGGCCTGTTCGGCCAGTTCAGCTTCTGATCTCGTCTGGCAAGGGTCGGCGATGACCGACCCAGGCTGGAGATGGAACGCGGCGGCGTGCCCGATAGGCGCGCCGCCGCGTTCCTTTTGCTCGCGAG
>NZ_JAFAVR010000125.1 GCF_019242355.1 Sphingomonas sp.
AACTTTCAGGCCGCCTCCGGGCGGCCTTTTTTTCGTCGGGCCGCAGCGCCTCAGTACGCGTTCTAGCGCTGAGGCGGTCCGATGGGATCGTCCTTGGGGTGGGTCCGGTCGGGTCGCAGAAGAAGGGTGCCGGGCCCATTTCGCGACAGGTGGGCCGCGCCCGGTCTCGGTTGTCCTAAGCCACCTTGTCGTCGGATTTATCCAAGCCGAATCAATAATGAGCGGGCTAGGCCTTTCAGGCGACCCGACCCTGAGTTTTCGGATATCAGGGTCACTTAAGGCCCGGCCCAGAGATGAGCCGGGCCATTTTTCTATTGGATCAGCTTTATCAGTGCCTGGGCGATCAGCAGAGACCCGGTCGGGCCTTGGTTTACGACGCCGCGGCGCGATCAGTGCGACTGGGGGAGATGCGGGATGGGGTCGCGGGGGCGTGGGCGCCAGGCTTCGATCATGGCTGCTATCCCATTAACTCGATGTTTGGTTTCGGCGGCTATTACGGTGCCATCCCGGCGCTGCCGGGCCGCTTCCTTCCAGATGCAAACTGCGCCCGCCTCGTGTTGCTTATCGAGGCGGGCGGCTTTCTTCGGATAGGAACGCCGCCTGAGATCGGCCGTTGGTGAGGCCTTGACGCATGACTTCTCCTTCCCCCAGCTAGAGATGGCTGGGGGATTTCGTTTGGGCGCCCCTGCGTCTCAACTGAGCAATCGTTCTCGGATCAGGGTGCGTCGACACCGCTGAGAATTTGATCGACTACTCGAACCACAGCAGCGCGACGGTCGCGAGGCCGATGGCTGTCGCAAGAACGCTCCCGACTGCCCACTGCACGCGGTTCCGACGCGCACGCCTTCTGGCATCCTCGTGAAGGATCGTTGTCCAGTTGGGATTCGGCATAAGCGAAGTGTGTCACGCGAGCCGAACACGAACAATGAGGCTTTCCTCCGTTAGTTCATCACCAATGGCGCGTGCCCCGGCTCATCATGATGAAGGACATCGCTTAGCCACCGGCAATCGATCATCTGTCCGCAGGCCGGACAGCGCTCGAAATGATCGAGCTCGTCTTGCACCGGACCGAGCGCATGTCCCAGCTTCCGGTTCAGCCACTGACGCTCCTGCTCTCTCACTGCCAGATCACATAGGGATGCTCATCCCTCACGATCCGCACCGCTTGGGCGATCGGCTCGCTGTGGGCACCCTTCGCGCTTTTCAGCGCCCAGTTTGTTGCCGGCCTGGACGCTAGAGGCCGCCGCTCGAGCGGGCCGACCAGCGGCTCCCAATGCTCCTCGGGCTGGTTGGTGGCGCCGGCGAGCAGCGTGACGAGCAGGTTGCGCAGCTCTGCCGCTGTCGGAAATCTGTCGGCCATGCTGGCTCGACTCCTGCGCGCCGAGTCGCGTTCCGGATGAGTGGAGCCGTGGGAACCATCTACTGAAGGCTCCCGCCTCCGCCGGGACGAGCTGACGGCGGCGAGATCCCTGGAGAGTAGGCGCCGAACGCCTCGATGAGGCCGATACCCTTCTCGTCACGATATTGGCGCATCGCGCGCATGTGCTCGCCGATCGACTTTCCGACCTCCTCGCTCCATTTTCGGATCTCCGAGTTGGTCTTCAGGTCCGGAATTGACTCGCTGAGCGCCGCGAGGCTGACGATCAGGGCGGTCCGCATCAGGTTGGGGTCGACCTCCGCATGCCCGGCAGCAATCTCTTCCTTGGACATCATGGCGCGCGCAATCGCGTTGATGGCGACATTCGCGAGCCGATATTTGTCGCGCGCCTGCGCCCCCGCGCCGGGCAGCGCGCTGTCGTCGTCATCCTGCGAAGGCATCGATTTCCTCCGGCGCTACCGGCGCCCATTCGGTGGGGACAAAGCCCTCCTGGTGATATTCCTCGCCGTCGACTAGCTCGAGCCATCGATCGCCGTCGCGAAGACCGAAGAACCCTCTCTCAGCCGAGCGAAACAAGCCGAACGACGAGACGTAGCTGGCGATCGGCTGCCAGTCCCGATCCGGAAAATATGGGTTGTCCGCCGCCGCCATATCAGCCTCCGCCGCTCTTACGCGTGGGAAACACCGGCCCGCGAACCGTCATTCGTTCCGTCGCATACGGCCTCTGCAAAGCGACGATATCATCGTAGCTTCCGCGCAACCACAGGTCGTAGTCGGCGGGATCGAGGATTGTGATCATCGCTTTCGGGTGGATCGGAGCGATCAGATCGTTAGGGTCGCAGGTGACCATGGCGAAGCCCGCGCCCTTCGCGGTGTGCTGCCAGAAGCCGCCCACCGCGAACATCGGCTGATCCGGCAGCGCGAACCACATCTCGCCCCTCGTGGGCTTCTTGCCGTCGCCTAGATCGATCGCGGCCGGCGTCCACTCGCAAAACTCCGTGAGCGGGATAAGGCACCGCTTCGCGGGATCCGACGCGAGCCGCTTCCATTGCGGCTGGGCGAGGTTTCGGACGTTCGTCATCGGCCACGCGGCCTGACTGCCTAGCACATCCCAGCTCATCACGTCAGCGCCGCGGCCGCGTTCGTCCTCGCGGATGATCCATGCGCGGCTACGCGGGTAGAGCTCGGCGGGGTTGAAGCGATTGTCGAGGGGCCGGTCGGCGAGCCAGTTTACGCCGAACCTCTCGAACAGCGTCGGCGGATCCTCGCGGGTGCGCGCGCGATTGCACATGTCCTTCCGCTAGCGTTCGCCGCCCGGCGCCCCATTGCGGCCGCGGGCCGCCGCCAGGTTCCGCGACTTCACGGCGGCATCGAGCAGCTTCCGCCTGACCTGCGGCAAGTCGGTCTCAGCCGCAGCTCGCGCGCAATCTTCGGCCTGTTCGTGGCAATAAGCCGCCCTCATGGTCATAAGCGTCTCCTTGGGAAACGCATCTCGCATGCGGTCGCGAGTCGCGCCTAACATTCTGTTTTCGGCACTTTTCCGAGCAGAACTTCACCCGCTCCCCGTCCCATCCACTTCCTCCGCCATGCGAACGGCCGCGCGCATGCCGCGCAAATCTTAGTCGGCAGCGTCGCCTTCTTATGCGTCATGGCCTTCTTTCAAGCATCTTCACCGTCGCCGCAGCAAACTCGCGCATCGCGCGCTGCCAGTAGTCGCCGGCGCCTTCCCATGGCGGATCGATCTCGCGATCGCGCCGGCTTTCCCACATCTCAATCGCCAGTTCCTCGATCAGCGCGTCACGGTCATTCGACGTGCAGAGGCGACACCTAGCCATCGCGCTTCGCGCCGCCGAACAGCGGCGGCTTCACGTCTGGCGCATAAGCGTTCTCGCTCGCATCGTCCGCGCCGTGCCAGGTGATGCGGAAGCTCCGCTCGAGATGTATGGCGATGCGCTCCACGATCTCGACGTGGGCGCGCTGCCGCTCCGGTACGCGCTTGTCCGAGAGGCATCGCCGAACCCAGGGGGCGGATGTGGAGATCGCCCCAGCGACGGTCACGCGAACGGCGTGCGCCAAGCCTAGCCGCGATCGACCTTCGGGGACAACGAGGTCGGTCGGCAGGTCCTTCGGAGGGTCGTCAGTCGCCATGCGCGCTGCTTCGCACACCGAATCGCATGAGAACAAGCAAGGAACATTAGCTCTCGACCTCCAGCGTGATCAGGCACCGCCGCTTCCGAACGGCTTCACGCGTTCGGCCCAGCGCCATTCCGATCTGCTCATCGGTGGCACCACTTGCATGAAGCCGCCGCAGTTCCTCCTCATGAGCACCGGTCCATAACCGCGGCTTCGAGGGAGATGCGCCCAGCGTCGTCCCCGGCTGTGAATTCCGCCTGAGTTCGGCTATCTTGCGTTTCACCGTGGCCATTGGGCGACCCAGCACCGCCGACATGCGGGCCAGACTTCCCCCTCACTAGCCATTTTAGTCAGCGCCGAGAGATCCCCTTGGGTCCACGCGGAAAAGCGCCGACTGCTCACCGCGTCACCTTGATCTTCAGCTTCTGAACCTTTGCCTCGATACCCGAGATCGTGCGCTCGAGTTCGACCGCGATCTGCTCGATCGTCGCCTTCGCTCGCGCCATCCTCCGAAGTGTGGCGATGTCTTCATCGTTCCAAGCTTCGCCGCGGCGGGTGGGCATGCTCCAAGCTTTACAGGTGCATCCGATTCGCACCTACGCGAAACGGTCTGCCGGCTGGGACTAGCTTCAGCGACTGGGTTGGGGCCCAATCGACCGTACGCCGGTGATCATGTTCGCTGGGCTCTTGTCGCTCATCATGTAGCGGAAGCCGGCGACGAAAAGGAGGACGATCGCCAGCAGAAAGGCCAGTCCGATGATCGTCTTGCGTGTCATCGGTGCTCGCCTCAAACGCGTTCGCCCCAAAACTCGCGAGGGCCGCATCCGCTCCGTCAAGAGGCTCAAAAGCCATGGATTATTCGTTCGGTTTGAAGGGTAGCCGAGCGCCGAACACGTGCGGCGATCACCTAGCAACCGTGCCGCACCTCCGTCAGTTCGCTCAGAAACGCGCAGGCAAGCTCAAGCGTCTTCTCGATTAGCCTGTTCGTGGACGAGCAGCCCGGCCGCCGCGCTACCCTTTCGCCCGAGCCGAGCGAGTTGGTCGCACCAGGCGTTCAATGAAGTTCTTGATTTCTATCGAGCGCAGCGTCGGCGCGGTAACCTGATCGTCCAGGCCGAGGCGCCAGGCTAGATCGCGACGGTGCGGCTCGTCGTGCAGCTGCTGAACCAGAGCGGCATGCGTGCCGACAACGCCGCGTGACGGCGCAAGCCCATGCTCAACCAGATCGTCCGCCTGCCGGCGAAGCGCTGCCGCAACCTCGAACAGGCTGATCTCGGGGTGATATTGAACGCCCCAGAAGACGCCGCCGCCGAACTTGATCTCGGCCGCTTGCACGGTCGTTGTGGCATTGGATGCCAGCAGCAACGCACCCGTTGGCAGCTCCTCCACCTCGTCGGTGTGAATGGCGGGGGCGTCGAAGGCGAGCGCGCGCCCAGCGAGGAGCGGGTGGGTCCGTCCAACATCTGTTGGGAAGATGCGGCGTGCCAACCCTCCTTCACGGCGATCGTGCATGGGGCGCACGCGTCCGCCCGCGGCGACAGTCGCGAGCTGCAATCCGGCGCAGGAGCCGAACGCCGGCACGCCCACTCCAAAAACGGCTCGCATGAACTGAACCTCACGTCGGGCTTCCGTCGTCTCCTCCCATAAGTGCAGCGGCGAACCGGTCAGGAAGACAGCATCAAAGGTGGCGAGATCCGCGCCCGGCGGCAGTTCTGCCAAGCTGTCGGATGGCTTTACCCGGACGCACTCGACGCCAGGAGCGAGCCGGCCGAGCATGTCCTCATAGGTCTCTCCCGAGCTGCGGCCGACGCTGCGTCGCCGCTTCTCGCGTGCGGGCGCAGGTTCACATTCAGCGATCAGGAAGCG
>NZ_JAFAVR010000241.1 GCF_019242355.1 Sphingomonas sp.
GAACCGGTCGCTGATGCTGGTCACTGCGCTTGCGCCCGAGATCGGCTATGACAATGCGGCCAAGATCGCCAAGCACGCCCATCATAACGGCCAGACGCTCAAAGAGGCGGGGCTGGAGCTCGGACTTGTCGACGAGGCGACCTTCGACCGTGTCGTGAAGCCGGAGAGGATGGTCGGGCGCTAAGGAAACTCCTCCCTCGAGCCGGAGGGGACGACTCAAATCTTCAGGTTCACCCGAACGCCCAGGTTGTCGATTCCGGGATTCTCGTGGCTGAACAGCTGGGCATGGCTCATGTGCACCCAGCTCGCCTCGACGCTGACCAGCGGAGCGACCTGCGCGCCGACGGCGAGTTCCGGCTCGAACAGCACGCGGCTGCCGAAGGCGATCTTGTCGAACCGGTAATATCTTCCCGCCGAGCCGGTGTGGACCGCAAGGCCGAGGCCTGGCCGCACATAGACTGCGCCGCCGAACTTCGCCGACAGGCCGACCGCAGCATAGCTGGTGTCGCCGGCGGTGTTCAGAGCCGCGAATGCATAAGGCTGCAGCGGCGTGTGCATGATGCCGTCGCCGCGGTATCCGAGCTGCAGGTCGGCGCCTTGCTCGAGGCCGCTTTTGTCGGTCGGCAGCTTGACGTCGTGGACATAGACTCCGCCGAACAGTTCGCCGGCCGAGGCCGGGGTTGCGATTGCGAAGAGGGCGAAGGCGCCTAGCGCGACAACGATTTTTCTCATGATGGCCAATGCTTAGCCTTATTGTCGGCCCGCGCGCTACCCCGTCGCCTGCCCCTTGGCTTCAACCGGCGGCCTGCCATGCCGCAATGGCCGGGTTCGGCGCGAGCAGCATCCAGACGTTCAGCGTCAGATTGTCGCGAATGACGGCGAGCGGAACCAGCTCAAGGACAATCAGCAGCGCGACGGAGGCCCACAGCGGCAATTTGTGCGCCAGGAGAAAGCCGATGAGCATCATCGTGATGTCCGACATGGAATTGATGACGCTGTCGCCCGAGTAACCTAGCGCCGCAGTCGCATGGCGGTAACGGTCGATCACCATCGGCGTGTTCTCGACGATTTCCCAGGCGGTTTCGACGATCAGGGCCGCGAGGAGCCGCCACTGGACCGGCATCCGCCGCGCCAGCAGCCACAGCGCAGCATAGAATAGCAGTCCATGAACGATGTGGCTGGCACTGTACCAGTCGGCGAGCATCTGGCTGGTCTTGGGGCTGTCCCGTCCGCCGACCCACAGCTCGACGGTCCCGCAGGTGCAGATCGCGTGTCGGCCCATCGCAAGCAGCGCTGCTGCCGCGATCGCCATCAGGGCCATTGCGGCCGTGGCAGTCCGCTGGTTTCTGCTGATCGCGCTCATTCCGGCTGCTTAGCAGCACAAGACTTGCAAAGCGTTACGGCTGGCCCGACAGCTTCACTTATGCTGCGCGCCTACGGACCCGGTTGCGACGGGAGCATCATTGAAGCCAAGCTCGAGCGCATCCCCCTGGGAGCGACGTGGATCGACCTCGAGGAGCCGACCCGCGAGGAGGAGCAGCTGGTCGAGCGTTGCATCGGCGTCGACGTCCCCACCCAGGACGAGATGGCGGAGATCGAGCCGTCGAGCCGTCTCTACGAGCAGAATGGCGCGATCTACATGACGTTGAGTGCGCTTCGCGGTGTCGACGAGAATCAGCCGACGACCGCGCCGATCGGCTTCGTCTTGACCGACGACCGGCTCGTGACGGTCCGCTACGCGACTCCGCGCCCGGTCAGGACTTTCGAGAATCACGCGCGGCGGGACCCGGGCCTGGTCAAGGACGCCGCAACCGCACTCGTCCGCCTGCTCGACGCGATCATCGACCGCATGGCGGACGAAATCGAAGGCGTCGCCGCAGACATGGACAAGCTGTCCAACGCCATCTTCGCAAGCGCTCCCGATGAACGGCGTATCCCGGCGGAGAAGCTCACCCAGCTTCTCACCAGCATCGGGCGTGCCCAGAGCCTGCTTGCCAAGATCCGTTATACCGCAGTCAGCACCAGCCGCGTCCTGAACTTCCTTGCCGCGTCCAATCGGATGCACGAAACAGTCAATGCCGACGCCCGACACCACCTCGCCAGCCTCGTCACCGACGTC
>NZ_JAFAVR010000100.1 GCF_019242355.1 Sphingomonas sp.
CCGCCAATATCGACGAGGCGCTGCGCGAGGTGGAGCTCGATCTTGCTGAGGGCGCCGACTTCGTCATGGTGAAGCCTGGGCTGCCCTATCTCGATGTCGTCGCCAGGGTCCGCGACGCGTTCGGCGTGCCGACCTTCGTTTACCAGGTGAGCGGCGAGTATGCGATGATCGAGCATGCCGCCGCGGCCGGGGCTGGCGACCGCGACGCCTTGATCCTCGAGACCCTGCTTGCGTTCAAGCGCGCCGGAGCCGCCGGCATCCTCACCTACCACGCCGTCGACGCCGCCCGTCTCATCAATGGCTGAGACGGTCGCCGAAACGGCTCGGCTGCGCCTGCGCGCCTGGGATGGCGAGGATGAGGCGCGCTTCTACGCGGTCATGAACCGGCCGCAGGTGATGACACATCTCGGAGGCGTCCAGTCACCCGAGGAATGGAGCGCCGCTTTCAATCGCCTCCGGGGTTTCCAGCGCGATTTCGGCCATACGTTCTGGATCGTCGAGGATCGCAAAAATGGCGAGATCCTCGGCTTCTGCGGCCTGAAGCGGGTCAACGCGCCCGGCGCAGGCGGGCTGACCGGCGCCCATGAGATCGGTTGGCGCCTGCGTCCCGAGGCCTGGGGGAAGGGCATCGCCAAGGAAGCGGCAATCACTAGCCTCGACCTTGCCTTCAGCCGCTTCGCCGCGCCGTTCGTCATCGCGCTGACGGTCGAAGGCAATGGCCCGAGCTGGGGACTGATGACGCGCCTCGGCATGACCCGGCGATCGGACCTCGACTTCATCGACGAGCGCTTCGGGCCGGAGCTCAACCCCTGCATCGTCTATCGGCTGGACGCCGGCGACTGGCCGGCTGCTCGAGCGGCAACGATCGCCTAGGGGCCGAGCCGCTTGCGGACCGCGTCGACCCGATCCTGCTGGCGCTGGTCGATCGCGCCGACCTCCGATTGGGCGGCCTGGATCGCGGCGAGGTCGGCCGGCGTCATCCCGCCCTGAGCCTGCAGCCGCTCACCGCCAAGCCCGTCGATGTCGGCGAGCGCGGTCGCGGTCATCCGGCGGGCCGCGATGGCCGCGGTCAGCGCTTCCTGCGCCGCGATCCACCCTTCGCCGTGCGGAGCGCCGGCATTGCCCGCGAGCTGCTCGGCCGACGCCATCAAGGGCGCGAAGGCCGACTCCCCGGCGTGCGCCCGGGCGACTGTGTCGTTCAGTGCCGCCGCGAGCGCCGAGCTCACCGGCCGGTCGTTCATCGGCCGGTCGACCGGCAGGCGCGGATCGACCGTCTCGGCAGCCCTCGGCTGCAGGGAAGGGAACGGTCCTCCCGGCGCCGAGCAAGCTGCGAGAAATGAGGCCAGCAGGAGCACGGCAGGAGTCAGGCGGGTCATCGCCGCCAAGCTCTAGGCACCCCGTCCGAAACTCGCAATTGCGACGGGTTGCGCGTTTCGGCCGCCGCCCCTATGTCGCCGCCTGCCTGCACGGCAGCGCGCGCCCGTAGCTCAGCTGGATAGAGCACCAGACTACGAATCTGGGGGTCAGAGGTTCGAATCCTTTCGGGCGCGCCATTTAACATTCGGAACTCGGCATCGACCTGCTCGTAATCGTCGTCGACGCGACGGAGAGAGCAATGGCGGATGATATCGACGACGACCGGCCAATTCACCGGTCGGCCATTCCGGCAACCGGCGCGCTGCACACGATACATGCCGCAATCGGCACGTTCCCGCTGGCCTACTTCCTGGTCGCGCTGATCACCGATTATGCTTACTCCCAGAGCGGCAACATCTTCTGGTCGGGCTTTGCGTCCTGGATGATCTTCGGCGGCCTCGTCGCCGCCGGCCTGTCGATCGTCATCGGCCTCATCGAGTGGCTCGCCTTTCGTCATCATCCCGGGGTCCACCGCACCGAGTGGCACGCGCTGATCACCCTGGTCGCGTTTGCGGTCGGCATCGTCGATGCGATGGTTCATGCGCGGGACGGTTGGGTGGCTGTCGTTCCCACCGGAATCACGCTTACCGCGATCACGTTCATACTGCTTCTCATCGGAAGCGTTCTCGCGGCCTTCGAGACGGTCCGCACTCGGGAGGTGCGCGCATGACCCGCTTTCTCTGCACTGCCGCGCTGCTGCTGGGTCTGGTTGGCTGCAGCGATCCGAAGTTCGACGATTCCACGCAGGTCGGGCCTGATCCCGTGCTCCCGGCTCCCAAGAACTATTTGTTCCCACCAATGCACATCGCGCCGGGAGAGGGGTGGGGGAAGGGCGAAACGCCCAGGGTTCCGGCCGGCCTGGAAATTCACGCGCTCGCGACCGGACTTGCCCATCCGCGCTTCGCCTATGTTCTTCCCAATGGCGACATTCTCGCCGTTCAGGGCGATTCTCCCGGCACGGAGCCCTTCGTCCGGTTCAAGCAACTGGTGTTCAAGTGGGTACGCGGCGGCGCCGACAACGCGCCTGGCGGACCAAAGGCGGCAAGCCGGATCACCCTGATCCGAGACGCGAACGGCGATGGCAAGCCGGAGCTGGTGACGACCCTGCTCGACCATTTGAACTCCCCGTTCGGGGTGACCTGGGTCGACGGCAATCTTTACGTCGCCAACACGGACGCCGTCGTGGCCTATCCGTTCACTCCGGGCCAGACGCAAATCACCGCTCCGGGCCGAACCCTGACCGATCTTCCCGGACCGCCGATCGACCACCATTGGACCAAGAGCCTGGTCGCGTCGCCCGATGGCACCAAGCTGTACGCGACGGTCGGTTCCAATTCGAACATCGTCGAGAACGGCATGGAGGCGGAGAAGAACCGGGCGAGCGTCTGGGAGATCGACCGTCTGACCGGCGCGCATCGGCTGTTCGCGACCGGACTGCGCAATCCCAACAGTCCGTCCTTCTATCCCGGCACCAACAATCTCTTCGTCGTCGTCAACGAGCGCGACGAGCTCGGGTCCCATCTGGTCCCGGACTATCTGACATCGGTCCGCGACGGCGCCTTCTATGGCTGGCCGTTCTCTTACTACGGCCGCCACGTGGACGTTCGCGTACCGCCGATGGACCGCAGGCCCGACCTCGTCGCCAAGGCCGTTGTGCCCGACTACGCGCTCGGCTCGCACGTCGCGGCGCTCGGCCTGACCTTTTACTCCGGCAGCCTCCTTCCGGCTCAGTATCGCGGCGGCGCCTTCATCGGCGAGCATGGGAGCTGGGACCGGCACTCGCCGTCGGGCTACAAGGTGGTCTTCGTTCCCTTCGCCAACGGCCGCCCGTCGGGCAAGGCGCAGGATGTCGTCACCGGCTTTCTCGATACGGCGCGGGACCGCACGCACGGCCGCCCGGTCGGCGTTGCTGTCGACCGGTACGGAGCGCTTCTGATCGCGGACGATGTCGGCAATACGCTGTGGCGGGTGACTCCCGCCGGCTGGCGCCCATCAGGTCCAGCCCCGGCCGCTCCGGCTGCGGCGCCGGCTCAGCATCCCTGATCGCTGCTGCCGGCGGCGATTAGTCTATCGAATGTGACTGACTGCTTGTGGCTCGATCAGGCGGACAGTTGCGCCGGTGTCCCGTTCGCGCGCTGCAGGTAATCGGCGGCAAGCTTTGCATGCCAGGCGCGGGCCGTCTCCGTCACTGCGCGCTGCGCGGCCATCCGTTCCTCGACCGCCCTGCGGCGATAGTAACGCTCGTCAGATTCCATGTCCCCCGGCCCCCGTCCACAAGGCTGTTCCGACTCGACCTTGGGCGTCATTGGCTAAGGAAGGGTTACTATCCACAGGCTGGCCTTCCTGTCCCGGCGCGACACACGGCTGTGGCAAGAGGGTGACAGGAGCGTCCCGGAAACGAACTATCGCGGAAACCTAACGACTCCACGCTCGTTGGAAGTTCTGAAGATGTTCGAAGGACAAGCAAGATGCTGAGTTCGAGTAACGCGCGAGTTCCGTTCAACCCGCAGGCCCGTGGCTACCACGCGGTCTATCATGAGGGTGAGGTCAATCACTGCCCCGGCTGCGGGCGTACCCATTGGCTGATCGGCCGCCTCTCGGCCGAGTGCGCCTTCTGCTCGACGGCACTCCCGCTTCGGGAAGCCTATAATCGCGGCCCGTCGGCAACGCCCGTGTTCTGGAGCGGCAATCGCCCGAGCTATGCGGAGCTCAACGCGGCCTGATCTCTCCCTTCCCGTTTGCGTAGAGATTGCGCGGGGTTCACGCCCCGCGCTTTTTCTTTGTGGCCATCGCCGGCGGCTAATGCGTTCGGGCTAGTCCCGGCGGCGCGTCAATGAGCGCCGCGCGGCGCGATCGAGCGGCAGGTGCCGCGGACGGCTGCGTCCCGCCGGCTGCCGCCGCCGCGATGGCGCCGCGAAGGGCCCGGCGATCACGGCCGGTGCCGGCGCCCGAACTGAATCCAGAAGCCGCGCTCCAGCCAGGAACACGACCCCGGTGCAGGCGATCGCCAGCATCCAGCCGCTCCAGCCGGGATAGACATCCATGTAGTGCCGGCCCCGCTCGACGGCGCCACAGGCGATTGCATAGATAACCAGCCACGCTTCGGTGCGGGTCTTGATCACGAATAGGCGTCCAAGGCGCTTCAGCATCGTCATAGATTAAGCACGGAACGTGCCAGCGGCGGTTTTGCGCCATTCCCGAGTCAATAATTCTGGTAAACTGTCGGTTAACCTTACAACAATTGCCCGAGGTTAACGCAGTCGAGCAAGGCGGTCCGAGCTGCCTCGACATCCCGAACCATCGCGGGGGCCTGGAGCGCGTCGCTGTGGATCTCCTCCGGCCAGTGCGCGCGAACGACTTCGCCGATATGGTCCAGGCGCGCTTCATCGACCAGGAAGCGCGGATCGACGGAGGCGGGATCGGCGACCACGCGCAGGCGCAGGCAGGCCGGTCCGCCGCCGTTCGCCATCGATTCCCGAACGTTGACGACCTCGACCCTTCGGATCGGACCGTTTCCCGCCAGGTGCCCCTCGATCCAGGCCCACACCGCCGGCGTATCGCGCGCCTCGGACGGGACGATCAGCGTCGTCTGCCCGTCCGGCGGAGTCACCAGCTGAGCGTTGAACAGATAGGACCGGATGGCGTCGGCCAGCGGCACGTCGGCGTCGGCGACCTCGACATATTCGAAACCGGGCACCAATTCGCCGCAGCGCGAGAGGAGGGGCTCGCGATCCGCGAACGCTTTCTCATGCGCGAACAGCACCCGCTCGTTGGCGACCGCGACCACGTCATTGTGGAATGCCCCGGCAGCGATCGCCTCGGGCGACTGCTCGACGAAGATCGTCCGCTCCGGGTCCAGCAGGTGCCGCCGCGCAATCGCTCGCGACGCCTCGAGATGCTGCCGCGCCGGGAACGCGCCGCCGCTGACGCCATAGACGAACAGTTCGACGCCGGCCTCGCCATGCGCGGAAGCAAGCCGCATGTGGTTCGCGGCGCCCTCGTCACCAAAGGCCGGCGGCACCGGGCCGTGGACCGCAAATGCACCCGCGTCGCCGAACGCCACTTCCAGCTGCGCCAGCGTTCCCGGCCACTCATGGCTGCGATGCGGCATGGTCCTCAAGTTCGCGACGGTGAGGTGGCAGCGCCCGTCGGCGGCGTCCGGCGCGGGTGAAACCGTCGCCGCATTGGCCGCCCACATCGCCGAGGCCGACATCGCGTTGGCGGCAAGCGCAGGGTCCGCCCGCTCGATCGTCGTCGCGAGGTCGCCGAGCCAGCCACGGTTCGGCCGCCGGTGCGGCAGGAAAATCCCCTGGGTGAGGCCCAGCGCCAGGTTCGCGCGCATCTTGTCGAGGCCCTGCAGCGCCGCCGCCCGCGGCCGCGACACGTGCCCGGCGTTGCGCGTCGAGGCGAGGTTGCCGACGCTCAGCCCCGCGTAATTGTGGCTTGGGCCGACGATCCCGTCGAAATTGATTTCCTTGAGCGCCACCGTCAGCGGCCTGCCAGCCACAACGTCGCGCCCGGTTCGGCGCCCAGCATCGCCCGCGCATCCGCGTCGATCGCCACCGTCCCGTCGCCCTTGTCCTCGACCCTGCCGTAACAGGCGAGGAAGTCGGCCAGCCGGCCGCTGGCGATGAGGCTCGTGCTGCCCCCTTCCGCAACCGCATCGCTCAGCACCGCCTCGCGGCAGTCGCGCACCGTCCGGATATCGTCCGTCCGCGCCGTCACCGTCGGACCGCCGTCGAACACGTCGACGTAGCTGTCCCAGACGAACCCCTCGGTCTCCAGCATCTTGAGCGCTGCCCGCCCGGTCGGGTGCGGCTGTCCGATCACCGCTCGCGCCGCCTCGGGCAGCATCGACACATAGATCGGGCTCTTCGGGAACAGGTCGGCGATGAACTGGGTGCCATGCACCGCATTGAACTCGTCCGCCTCGGGAAAGCTCATGCCGAAGAAGCGGCCGCCGAGCGCGTCCCAGAAGGGCGCGTTGCCGGCCTCGTCCATGACTCCACGCAGCTCGGCCAGGGTGACGTCCCCGAACCGCTGCCGGTGCGCCCTGATGAACAGGTATCGCGAGCGCGCCAGCAGCATGCCGAGCCAGCCGGCGCGCTCCTGCGGGTGAAGGAACAGGCCGCCGACCTCGCTCGCCCCTTCGAGGTCCGTGGTCAGCGTCAGCGTCTGGTTGCGGAACGTGCGTCCGAGCTCGGCGCTCTTCTGAGTCAACGTCGAGATCAGGTAGCTGTAAAACGGATATTCGCTGCCGACCGCGCCGAACACCTGGCAAGTGCCGACGATCTTCTTCGCCGTGACATTCTCCAGCACGAAAACGTATAGGTCGTCGCCGGGCGTATCTCCCTCGCGCGCGAAGCCCGCCGCGCCGCGCTCGAGCTTCGCCTCCAGTGTGGCTTTCTCGGCGGGCAGGTTCGTGAAGCCGCCGCCGGTCAGCTTGGCGAGGTTATAGAAGGCGCGAAGATCGCCCTTGCGAGCGGCGCGGATTCGGCAGCTCACGACCGTCCCTCCGCGAGCCGGAGGATCGTCACTGCGGACAGCGCCGCCCGTTCGCCCAGGCTGTCCGCGATCAGATATTCCTCCATGCTGTGGATCTTGCCCCCGCGCACGCCCATCGTGTCGACCACGGGCACTCCGCAGGCAGCGATATTGTTGCCGTCGCAAACCCCGCCCGACGGCTGCCACGCGATCGTCTGGCCAAGGTCGGCGCCGGCGTCGCGGACCAGGGCGAACAGTGCCTCGGCTTCGGGCGTCAGCGGCTTGGGCGGCCGCCCGAAGCCGCCGCTGACTTCGATTGCGACGTCGTGCTCGGCGCCGACCATGGCTACCGACGCCTCGATGATGGAGCGAGCGCGCGCCTCGTCCTCGGGTGTCGCGGGACGCATGTTGACCCTCAGCACGGCAAGGTCGGGTACGACATTGGTCGGACTGCCGCCTTCGATGCGGGATGGGTTGACGCTGAGGCGCGGGCCCTTCGCCTTGGCGAGCCGAAGCGCCAGGTCCGCCGCGGCCAGCAAGGCGTTGCGCCCGTCCTCCGGGTTGCGGCCAGCATGCGCGCTCCGCCCCCGAACCACGATCGCGAAATTGCCGCTGCCCGGCCGCGCTCCGGCCAGCGTCCCGTCCGGAAGCGCCGCCGGCTCGTAGGTCAGCGCCGCGCGCTTGCCCTGTGCCACGCGCGCCAGCAGGTCCGCCGACGACAGGGAACCGACCTCCTCGTCGCTGTTGATGACGATATCGTAACCGACCTGTTCCGAAAGCCGGCTCGCCTCGACCGCTTTCAGCGCGGCAAGCATCACCGCCAGGCCGCCTTTCATGTCGGCAACGCCAGGCCCGTTGAGGACTCCCGGCTCGAGCCATCGCGTCGCCTGGAACGCGTGCGTCTCCCCGAACACCGTGTCCATGTGGCCGGTGAAGAGCAGCTGCACGGGCGCATCCGGCCTTACGGTCAAATGCAGGTGCCGCCCGTGCTCGATCGCGAATGTCCGCCCCGTTTCGTTAACGCTCTCGACGGCGCCCGGCGCTTCGAACCGAAGCTCGCCGGCAAGCGTCGCGAAGGCGTCTCCCAGAAGCCCGGCCATCCGTTCCAGGCCGGCGAGGTTGCGCGACCCGCTGTTGACCGCGCTCCAGCCCAGCACCTGGTCGAGCATTGCTGCGGCGTCGATGCTCTCGACGGCGTCACGTTCGCTTGACGACAATTCCCCCATGCGCCGGCTCTAGCCGTCCGCTTGCTCGAACGCCACACCGCTAGAGGTGGGTCGCGAACGCCTTCAGGACGGCCTCGTATAGCGCCCGTTTGAACGGCACGATCAGGTCGGGCAGCCGCTCGGCCTCGACCCATCGCCACTCGCGGAACTCGGGATGCGGCGTCGCGATGTCGACATCGCTATCGCGTCCGAGGAAGCGGCACA
>NZ_JAFAVR010000224.1 GCF_019242355.1 Sphingomonas sp.
GTCGGCCCCGGCCAGGTGCTCAAGGACGTTATCGCGAGCGGCGCAGTTCCCGTGGTGAGGTTGACGGAAGTGTTCCGGCAGGCCGCGACCAGCCGCATCATCACCAACGCGCACCGGATCAACGCCGGCGAGATGCCTGACCTGACCGCCCGCGGCGATGGCGACTTCTTCTACGTCGCCGCCGACGAGCCCGCCGATGTCGCGGACAAGGTGATCGAGCTCGTCTCCCGGCACATCCCGCGCCGGTTCGGCCTCGATCCCGCTCAGGACATCCAGGTGCTGAGCCCGATGCAGCGCGGCGGCGCGGGCGCACGGTCGCTTAACATGCTGCTGCAGCAGCGCATCAATCCGCCAACGGAACAGGCGGTCGAACGCTTCGGGCACCGCTACGGCCCGGGCGACAAGGTCATGCACATCATCAATGACCGCGAGCGCGACGTCTACAATGGCGATCTTGGCGTAGTGACCGCCGTCGAGCATGCGGAAGCTGAGCTGCACGCCCGCTTCGGTACGATCGATACAACATTTGATTTCGGCGAGCTCGACGCGCTCCAGCTCGCCTATGCGACGACGATCCACAAATCGCAGGGGTCGGAATATCCTGCCGTCGTCGTGCCGCTGACGATGCAGGCCTATACGATGCTGGGCCGCGAGCTCATCTATACGGCGGTCACGCGCGCGAAGAGGCTGCTCGTGCTGGTCGGATCGCGCAAGGCGCTCGCCATCGCGGTCAAACGCCGGCAGCCGCGGCGATGGTCGCTTCTTCACGAGCGCCTTCGCGCCCGTTGAGACCGATCAAGGCTGCCAGAAACCTGCTTTTCTGCCGTGAACCGCCCCGAGATTGTCGACATAGGCCTAATGATCGGGGAACGCGCCGTAGTCCTCGATCTTGGACGCGAGGCAAGCACATTCGCCGAGATGCCGCGCGGCGTGCTTGTACCGCGTCGCCTTCGTTCCGCTTAGCGTGAAATCGATCATCGCGCGCCGGATCAGCGTTGCGGCGAGTGGATATTTCTCCTCGAGGAAGTCGGCGGCTGGAGAGAGCAACTCATAATGGTCGCGACGAGATGCCGTCTCTCAGCAATCACGAGACGAATGATGAGCGACGCTCGAGATCAGCGGACTGTGGCGATCTTGGCGCAAATCGGAATGTTGGAGGCTTGCAGGCTTGGCTCCTGTCCATGCGTGTCGAACTCGAGGTCCAATCCTGGCCTGAAGAGAAGGCAAACAGTTGATCCCCCGAAGTGGAACATCCCGATCTCATCAGCCTTGGTGATATGCTGCCCTTCATAGACCTGGAGTTGGCACGTTGAGACGTCACCCATCCCGATGGGCATGAAGCAGAGGAGGCCGATCGCGGGGTTGTCGGCCTCGATGAAGATCAGGCCGCGCGTCGCGATCTCCGCGATATAGCCCTGCGATTCCATCGGGCCTGACGGGTCGTCGGCTTCTGCCAGCGTCTCGGAATAGTAAGTTCCGGGCTGAAGGCGCGCCTTGATCACGGTCCCGCTCACCGGCGCGTGCCAGCGGTGATAGCTGAGCGCCGAGAGATAAGCTTGGTAGGCGCTGCCGCCCACGAACTGCTCCGTCAGGGGGTCGTTCGCTAGCATGTGCTCCAGAGAGTAGCGCTGGCCCTTAACCCAGAAGCGATCGCGGCGCGCGATGCCGGAGGAGATGCGGTAGGGTGCAGCCTCGCAGGGGCTGACGATCACCGAATCATCGTCGGGTGCCTCTACCGGCCGTACTCCGGGTCTGAACCTCCGCGTGAAGAAGTCGTCCCAGGAGGCAAAGCCCTTATGCGGCGCTTCTGGTTCGCAGAGGAACTGCTCGTTGAACTTCGGCATGTCCTGCATGGCATGCTTGCCGAACCATCCGGTTTCCGGATCGTCATTCAGCACCGCCCGAGAGTCGGGCGTCATCAGAAACCTGCCCCATGCGTCGAGCATTTGCTTCAGGTGAAAATTCACGCCATCGTTCAAGAACGCAGCGAAGCCAGCAGGCGTGCCCATCGCGCGGTCCAGGATCGCGTTAAACGGCGTCCCGACCACGCCGCTTCGATTGTATTCCGGCGCCCGGGTCAAGAGGACATTCAACAGCCGTAGCAGGGTCTTGTAGTCGCGTACCTGCGCCTCGCCGGCAGCCTCGTCGGCATAGGGGGCCTTGGTCGAGGCCTGCTCGAACATTTGATGGAACAGCATATAGGCTTCGGCGTCGCTCTCGATGAACGCCTCAAAATGCGCGATGACGGGGTGCAGGGGCGTGCGACTGTTCGCGGCGTCACCCATCAATCGGGTGAGCCACGCGCGGTGCACATCAGGGTCTGACGGGAGCCA
>NZ_JAFAVR010000070.1 GCF_019242355.1 Sphingomonas sp.
CACCACCATGTTCGGCAGCGTCGCGAGGTAGGTCACGTCGAACGACCCGGCGTGCGTCGCCCCGTCGGCACCGACCAGCCCCGCCCGGTCGATCGCAAAGCGCACGGGCAGATTTTGAATACAGACGTCGTGGACCACCTGGTCGTAGGCGCGCTGCAGGAAGGTCGAATAGATCGCGCAAAACGGCCGCATACCTTGCGCCGCCAGTCCGGCCGCGAAGGTCACCGCATGCTGCTCGGCAATGCCGACATCGAAGGCTCGGTTGGGGTGCGCCTTGGCAAACTTGTCGACACCCGTGCCCGACGGCATCGCCGCCGTAATCGCAACGATTTTCTCGTCCCGCTCGGCCAGCTTCGCCAGCGTTTCGCCGAAGACGTTCTGATAGCTCGGCGGCCCAGCGTCAGGCTTGGCCTGTACGCCCGACACGACGTCGAACTTGACGACGCCGTGATATTTGTCGGCGGCGGCCTCGGCGGGCGCGTAGCCCTTGCCCTTCTTGGTGACGACATGGACCAGCATCGGCCCGACGCCGGCGTCGCGGACATTCTCCAGCACTTCGACCAGGGCCCGGACGTCATGCCCGTCGACTGGCCCGACATAATAGAAGCCGAGCTCGTCGAAGAGCGTCCCGCCTGTCACGAACCCGCGAGCGAACTCTTCCATCCGTCGGGCCGTCCGGTGAAGCGGCTCCGGCATCGCCCGCGCAACCTTCTGCGCCAGCTTGCGCGGAGCCAGATACTTCCCCGACGACACCAGCCGCGCCAGTGAGTTTCGCAAGCTGCCCACGGGCGGTGCGATCGACATGTCATTGTCGTTGAGGATAACGACCAGCCGGTCGCCGGCCGCCGCCGCATTGTTCATCGCCTCATAGGCCATGCCCGCAGACAGCGCGCCGTCCCCGATCACGGCCACCGCCTTGCCAGGCTTCCCCGACAGCTTGTTTGCCATGGCGAAGCCGAGCGCCGCCGAGATCGAGGTCGAGCTGTGCGCCGCTCCGAACGGGTCGTACTCGCTCTCGCTCCGCCGCGTGAACCCGCTCAAGCCCCCGCCCTGCCGAAGCGTGCGGATGCGGTCGCGGCGTCCAGTGACGATCTTGTGCGGATACGCCTGGTGCCCGACGTCCCAGATCAATTTGTCGCTCGGCGTATCGAACACATAGTGAAGCGCGATCGTCAGCTCGACGACACCCAGGCCGGCGCCAAGGTGGCCGCCAGTGACCGACACGGCCGAGATCACCTCCTGCCGGAGCTCGTCGGCAAGCTGCGGCAGCTGGCTCTTGTCGAGCTTGCGGATATCGTCGGGGTACTGGACCGTATCCAGCAGAGGCGTTTGCGGCCGGTCTGACATGCCGAGCGGCTTAGTCCGAACACGTTCTCATGTCACGGAGTCGGCGCGCTTTTCAGTGATTGCTCAGAATTCGCTCAGGCGCCCGCCGGCTCGCACTCGCCGCAGGTGCCGCGCACTTCGATGACCGGGCGCGGCGCCGAAAAGCCGGCGTCCCGTGCCGCGTTGCGAATGCCGCTGCTGAGCTTGTCGTCGTCGATGTGGACCGCATGGCCGCAGCGATCGCAGATCAGGAAGATGCAGTCGTGCAGGCAGTCCGGGTGCCCGTTCGCGACATAGGCGTTGGCGCTTTCGACCCTGCGGGCAAGGTTGGCACTGACGAACAGGTCGAGAATCCGGTAGACGCTGTTCGCCGCGACCCGCCGCCCCTGCGCGGCTGAAACGGCTTCGGCGATGTCATAGGCGCTGGCCGGCTTTTCGAATCCCGCGAGCGCAGTGAACACGGCTTCGCGCATCCCGGTCCATTGCTCCCCCTCGCGGGTCAGGCGGGCGCGAGCCGCCTCGCGAAGCGAATCGCCTTCGTGCACCTGGTGGTCGTGAGCGGCGTGTTCCTGGTCGGCCATTGATGCCAAAAGTCTAAACCCCGATGCGGCGACCGGCAAGCAGCCTACAGCCGGCCGCGCCCGGCAAGGACGTTCAGCCGGTGGCCGAGCGCAAGGATGCAGACCCCCAGCACTGTATAGACGGGCTCGTGCCCGCCTTCGGGAAGGCTCAACGCGCCGGCCATGATCCCGAGACCCAACGCTCCGACCGCGCTTGGCAGCATCAGCCCATGCTCCATCACGCCGCGGCCGAGCGCGATAGTGCCGATGATCATTGCGATCGTCAGGCCGGTCTCATGGATGATCGGGCTGCCGAGGAACCCGCCAGCCGAGGCCAGCAGTCCGACCAGTACCGCCGTCGCGACGCAATGGACCACGCACAGCCCGGATAGTCCCATCGCGATCCGGTCGAGCCGGTGAGTCGGGACTGCCTGATGCGTCACGCCACCGATATAGCGGCGCCCCAGTCGCGTGACAATATATCATCGGACCGATTTGCTTACCTTGCGTCGCGGACGCCCGCGGCATAGGCGCGCCGCCCATGACCAGCGCCGTCGCAGCTGCTGTAGCAGATGATCCCGTCCTTCCCGGCCGTATTCGCGCCGGCGCGCGAGGCCTTTCCATCCTGCTTCTGGCCGTCGCCGCGCTTGTGTTCCTGATGGTGGTCGTCGGGGGCATTACCCGCCTGACGGAAAGCGGCCTGTCGATCACCGAATGGAAACCGATCAGCGGCGCGATCCCGCCCCTCAGCCAGGCGGACTGGGCGCGCGAGTTCGCGCTCTATCAGGCGACGCCCCAATATCGCGAGGTCGCCGGGCCGGCCGGAATGACTCTTTCGGGCTTCAAGTTCATCTTCTTCTGGGAATGGGTGCATCGCCTGCTCGGTCGCATCCTCGGCCTCGTCTTTTTCGGCGGCGTCGCCTGGTTCGCGGCTCGTCGAGCGATCCCCAGGGGGTTCACCTGGCGTCTCGTCGCCTTGTTCGTCCTTGGCGGCCTCCAGGGCGCCGTCGGCTGGTTCATGGTGGTGTCCGGTCTCGAGGGCGCTCACACCGAAGTCAGCCCGTATCGCCTCTCCGCCCACCTGCTGTTCGCGCTCTTCCTGTTCTCGGCGTTGATCTGGACCGCGCTCGACCTGCGCGCCGTCGCCTTCGCCCGCCGTCCCTCACGGATCACGGGCTGGACCATCCTCGCGCTCGCGGCCCTGTTCATCCAGCTGATGCTCGGAGCATGGGTCGCGGGTTTTCGTGCCGGCTACGTCTCGAACACCTGGCCCGCGATGAACGGCCATTTCGTGCCGGAAGGGATCGACTGGTCGCGCGGCGCCGGCTTCGCTTTGACCCACGATCCATTCCTGCTCCACTTCATGCATCGCTGGTGGGCCTGGGTGGTCGTCGTCGTGCTCGTCCTCTTCGCCCGCCAGGTGAAGCGCGCCGAGGGTGGCCGCGCCGCCTCGATCGCGATCCACTCCGCGTTCGGGACGCAGGTCATTCTCGGCATCCTCACCGTGCTTTCCGGAATCGCCCTCTGGCTCGCCGTCCTTCACCAGGCAAACGGCGCCCTGCTCGTCGCCGCCACCGTCTGGGGCGCGCATGCGTTCGGCGGGCGCGACGGGGCCATCGCATGAGCGTCATCTCGATCTACGCAGTCTTCGCGGACACCGACGAGGCGGAGCGGATCGGCCGCTCGGTCGTCGAGGACGGGCTCGCGGCCTGCATCAACATCCTGGGACCGGTGCGCTCGATCTACCGCTGGAAGGGCGAGGTCGAAAGCGCCGAGGAGGTCGCGGCCGTCCTGAAGACCACCGCCGAGGGCGCCGACCGGTTGATCACCCGTATCGCCGGCCTGCACAGTTACGACGTGCCGTGCATCGTCGCCTTGCCGGTCGACAAGCTGCTCGGCTCCTACGCCAACTGGGTCGAGGACAGCGTCCGCTAGGCCGCACTCGGCGGCGGAAGGAACGGCGCACAAGGCTTTCCGAGATGATCGGCCATCGCCTTCACGCACGCCATGTTCGTCCTGCGCTCGCGCAGCATTGCGCTGACGTCCACGTCCTCCCGCAGCCGGTAGCCGGCATCTCCGAGGCGGCGACGAACCTCCGCGACATCCTCCTCGCTGGCCTCGTCCTCGGCAGGCTCCAGCCGCGACAGGCGTGCAAGCTCGGCGGACATTCGCAAGCCCTCGGCCCGCAGCAGAAGCGACGGGCCGCGCCAGTGATCCTCGTCGATCAGCCGACTGACGATCAGGGACAAGTCAAGCAAGGCGCCAAGCGCCGCCGGCCAGCCCGCGCCTGTCCCCGTCGAACGGAAATAGATGAGCGAGGGATGGGACGCGTGACTTTGGCGAACCGTCGTGCACCAGTCGCGCGTCTGCCCAAGGATGGCCGGAACCTCGCCCTCGCAACCGAGCACCGCGTAGGTTTCGAGCAGGGTCAGCGCGGAGGGCGGGTCACCGGCGGAAGTGTTCAGCTTGTAGATGCCGACGTCTCGTCGGGACACGCTCGACTGGATCTCGAGCAAGTAGGTGACCGCCAGGGTGATTGCGCCGAGCCCGCAGAACCCCGCGGCAAGGATCACCCAGCGGCCGGCGCCGAGCGCGACGGTATTGCTTGGACCCAGCGTCACCATGCTGCTCCCAGCGAGGTATATGGCCTCGAACAGGCTCCGGACAGGCGGATCGAAGCGATCGCCGAGGGCGTCGCACATCATGCCGAAGCCGAGCACCATCAGCATCGCCCAGGTCACGAACGACGCCACCAGCAGCACTGGCGCAAATGTCGTCGAAATGCCCTTTCCCGGCCGAAGCCAGCGCCACAGGGGAAGCATCACCCGCAGCAAGCGCCGGGCGACGTGCAGCGATGTCCGGCTGCCGCCAGGCACGACCACCGTATCGAAGACGTCGCGGAGGGTCATTAGCACGAGGGCGGCGCCAGCCAGCAGTTCGACGATCGGCACAAGCATGGCCATTCAAGCCGCGGTCACGCCAAAGGTTGCGTCCGCCAAAAGATTGCAGCTCTGAAGCGCTGCCCGAGCGCCTCAGATCCGCTGCCGGTCGAGGTACAGGTAGGAGGGATCGAACTCGGCCAGGCCTTCCAGACCGCTGCGGTCGAGGATTCGAACGAAGCGGTTCTCCAACTCGACCAGCCCACGCCTTCGCAGCTCCTGCAGGGTCCGGTTGGCGTGGACGACGGTGAGCCCGAGGCATTCGGACAGCTCGCGCTGGGTGAGTGGGAACTCATAGCCTTCGCCATTGGTGCGGCCGACGACGCTGAGCCGCATGTGAAGCTCGCAGAAGAGGCTCGCCATGCGCGAGATCGCGGAGCGCTGGCCAAGCGACAGCGCCCATTCCCTGTGGATCGCTGCGTCGACATTCGTCTGGAACCAATAGACCCGCGCGAGGTGCGGGTTGCCGGAGGTGATCTCGAGCAGCCGTTCGTGCGGCAGGGTCGCGACCACGCACTCGGTGAGCGTCATCACGTCATGATCGAGCCGTTTCAGGGTGAAGCCGTGCAGGTCGACGATGTCGCCGGCCACGTGGAGCTCGGTGACCTGACGCTCGCCGCTCGGGAGGTCCTTGCTGCGCGACATCCAGCCGCTGAGCAGAATCGTGGCAGAGTTCAGTTCATCGCCCGAGCGAACGAAAATCTCGTCGGCGGCGATCGTGCGCGAGCCCGCGACAGCGCCCCTGATCGCGCGCTCCTCGTCCGCGCTGATGTCCGTACGGTGACGCAACTTCTTGAGATGAACCGTAATCATGCCCGCGCTTTCTGCACAGCGGCGCGAATTTCGTGATTCACCTATGTTACATGATCGTTACGATTCCTCAACTTCGTGGAATGAGGCAACCCCTTGTAACCCAAGTGAATCACGGCGGGTCGGGCACCATGTTAGAAGCTGGGCGCGGGGGTAATCAGTGCCAAGCTACAGGCTCTATCGGCTCGATGGGACGGGCAAGATCGTCAGCGCGGAATGGGTTGAGGCCGCAGACGATGACGCCGCTGCTCAACATGCCCGTGACCAGGACCTTCCGGTGACCTGCGAGATGTGGGAGCGCAACCGCCTCGTCGCGAGGATCGAGCCGGTCCGCAAATAGAGGGCGCCGAAGCGGGCCTCCAGCGCGCTCAGCTTTGATGGACGGGCCCGGTCGGCACCGGAGCGGCAGCGGGCGCGCCCGTTCCCTGCGGAACTGCCTGCTGCGGACTCGGTCCGCAGTCGCCACTGCTCTGTGACGTGACTCGCGGAGGCTTGCCCGGGCCCTGCCCGACAACCTCGGTCGACCGCGAGCACTGATGCCCGTTCTGGCTGACAGTCACGCTGCTAAAGCTCGTCGAGCCCGCCGGAACGCCGCCGAACGAAGCCATGCTGGCAGCACCTGGAGCGGTCGCGAGCGGCTGATGCGCGAGCTCGTCCACCTGCTGCATCGCCGCCGTCATCTGGCGGTCCATCTGGTCGAACATCGCGCCCAGGTCCGGCATTCCGAAGCCGGCCGGATCAACGCCGCCGGGCAGTGCGACCGGAACCCAGGGATTTGCGGGCACCACCGGAACGACCGTCACGCGCGGCGCGACATCGCCGGCATATCGAACGCGGGCGACCGTCCCGTCGGGCAGCGGCACGCTCATCACGTGGACCGGCCGAGCGGCCGCCGTCGCCACTCCGGCAAGCCCGGCTGCGAGCACGCCGGCAAGTGCAAGTTTGGAGAGAGTGCGCATCGGATGTCTCCATCTTTGGGAATCTTCGCGGGGCTAACCCTATCGCCCGATCCTGAACGCCAGATTGCCGTGCGCGCTCAGGATCCGGAACCGTCCGGAGAGTAGGGCACGCCGTCGAGCTTTCGCCGGAGCGACTCGATCTCCTCGGAATCTTTCCCCGCCTTGCTGTACTTGGCTTCCAGCTCGACCTCCTCGGGCGTCTGATCGCGCAGATAGCTGATGGTCAGTCGCCGCCCGAACACGTCATCGCCGCGGATGTTGAGCTCCGCCTCATGCTCAGGCGGAAGATTGTCGCGGATCGTCTTCAGGTAGCGGATGAGGTCTTCGAGCGAGGTATAGTCGCTGATCTCGATGAAGTCCTTGACCCGTCTCGGCACGGTCGTCTGGTCTCCGTTGAAGTCACTCGCGCGGCGTGGCGCGCCGGCAGCGCACTAGGCCCACCGCGGTCGCCGGGCAACGTCCCGAAGCGCGCTCGTCAGTCGTTAACGGCAGGCAGCGGCATGCGCAGTTCGAAGCGCAGGCCGCCGCGCCCGATCGTGAGGTCCGTCTCGCCTCGGAGGTCATAGGGCAACGACCGGCGCAGCAACTGCATTCCGAACCCCTCCCGGCCGACCTCGGGCTCGTCGATCGCAACCCCGCTTTCCGTCCAGTTCAGCACCAGCTCGCGGCTGCCGTCGGCCTTGTCGAAGCGCCAGCCCACCGCAACCTTTCCGCCGCCGTTGCTGAGCGCGCCATATTTGACGGCATTGGTCGCAAGCTCGTGGATCGCTAGGCTGAGGTTTTCCGCCGTCCGTGTCGGCAGGATCACCTCGGGCCCATCGATGCGGACATGCTCGCCCTCGCGCGCGGCATGGGCGACGAGCTCATCCTCGACGATGGTCATGAGATCGACGCCCGAATCGGGGTTCCGGGTGAGCGCCGCCTGCACTCGAGAAAAGGCGTCAAGCCTCCCCTGGAAATGAGCAACCATGTCTTCGACGCTCTCGCTGTTCTCCGCGGTACGGCGAGCGATGGACCGGACGACCGAAAGCGTATTGCGCACCCGGTGCTGGAGTTCGGCGAGAAGCACCTGCTGGTGGCGCTGCAAGGTCCTTAGCTCGTCGATGTCCGTCAATGTCCCCAGCCATTCCAAGAGATCGGCACGGTCATCCATCACGGCGAGGGCGCGCGTCTGGAACCATCGGTACTCGCCTGTCGCCTGACGGCGGAGCCGATATTCGACTCCGAAGGTGCCTGAATCCCTTGCTTTTTCCCAGGCGTCGCGCGCCACCTGCCGATCCTCGGGATGAACGGCATCCAGCCAGCCCCAGCCGGAGCTGTCGTCGGAGCTCAGGCCGGTGAACTCCTCCCACTGCGTGCTGGCCCAGGTCCACACACCGTGATCGACGGAGCGCCATACCAGCTGCGGAATGCCTTCCGCCAGCGAGCGCCAGCGACTTTCGCTCATCGCCAACGCGATGTCCGTCTCCTTCCAGTCGGTGACCTCCTGCGAAATCCCGCCGACCCGGCGAATCCGCCCGCTTGAATCGGGCATCGGAAAACCGGTGTCCCTGATCCAGCAAGTCCTGCCGTCGTCCGGCCGGATGATCCGGTAGGTGTGGATCGCAGGCTCCCCGTCCGCGGAGCGCGCCATCACTTTTGCGGCGGAGTCGCGGTCGTCGGGATGCACGAGCTCGATCCATCGGCCGAGGTCGGCCATGATCTTGTCGCGGCCCTCACCCCACATGTTTTCGAAGGCGGGACTGAGATATTCGAGCTTGTTTCGTTCGACGTCGACGATCCACAAGGTATCCGCACTGTTGGCGGCAAACTCGCTGAAGCGGGACTCGCTTTGCCGAAGCGCCGTCTCCGCGCGCTTGCGCTCGGTGATGTCCTCGAACAGCACTTCGTATCGATCCTGGCCGCGCGGATAGACCCAGGCTTCGAACCATCCTCCATCCCTACTGTATTGATACTCGACACGCTCGGGCTGCCCGGCGCGAGCGATCCGGTCGCAGGTTTCGAGCCACCAGCGATCGACGCCGGGGAGGATTTCGTAAGCGCACCGGCCGCGCGCTTCTTCGGCGGAGACGCCCATCAACCGCTCATAGGCCGGGTTCACCTCAAGCAAGCGCATGTCCACAGCCTGCCCATTTGCATCGCGCACAGTCTCCGCCAGAACATAACCCTGGCCCATCGTTTCGAAGAGCGAACGATACTTTGCCTCGCTTTGCTGAAGCGCCACCTCGGCGCGCGCGCGCTCGACGGCGGCCCAGGTGCGCCCGGCGACATCTTCGATCAAAGTGATCTCGCGCCCCGTCCATTCGCGCGGCTCTCGGTTATGAACCGCAAAGGTGATGGCTAGTCGACCGTCGTTCACCCGGGGTACGGCGACGGCAGCCGGTGATTCGACAGCGCGAAAGGCATCGCGCTCAGCCTCGCTCACTCTAGGGTCGCGGCCGAGGTCGGTCAGCACCAGCGTTCGACCCGAGCGCAGGATGTCCACGAAGCCTGAGCCGTATGCGCTCATCGGAAAGCGACGGACCATCGGCGCGCCGTGCCGCACATACTCTCCGCAAACCTCGGCGATCTCCGCTCCCGGCGTGTTGTCGGCCATCACGGTGAATTGGGCACGGCTCGCGTCGATCTGTTCCACCAGCAGTCGGCAAGCGACTTGCGCCATCATCTCGGGATCACTCTCCGAGCGGAGCGCATCACTAAGCTTCAGCAGGAAAGCCTGTCGTTCCTCGCTCTCGCGCAGCGCGGCTTGGCCAGTCCGCGCATCCTCCAGCCCCTCAACTACGCGATGCGCGACCGAGGCGAAATGCGCGAAGCTGCTTAACAGCCGCGCATCCTCCTTCTCGAAATGCTTATCGGCCGAGTGCTTGATCACCCACACCGTGCCCGCCAGCCTGCCGCCGATCTGGAAGGGAGCGAGCAGCCCCTCGTGAATCGGCGGATCAGCCTGCGATAGCGCGGGAAACGCGCGATCAGGGTTGGCCACCAGCAGGAGCGACTCGCGAGCGATGACCTCGCCGCATGGACTTTCGCCCCGCGGCATGGTCCCGCCGGCATACGGAGCCCAGGCGCCCGCAGTCGCTGCCCATCGGAACACGCCCTCGACCGCACCCGGCTCGAGCAGGCTGATCCCGGCGGACTCGGAATTGGTGAGGTTCATCGCGACCTGCGCGAGCTGCTGGAGCACGGTTTCCGGATCGCTTTCCATCGCCTCGGCAAGGGACGCGAGCGCCTGGTTTTCCGCCTCGAAGTCGGGTGCTCGGGACGGTCGGCGCTCGAGCTCGCTGGTGATGACCACATCGTCGACCTGGCAGGCGACGTCGCTCACAGACGCTTCGCGAACCTCATCCATTGGCATCGAGGTGACTGCCCTCGCCATCAAGGTGAAGGTAGTTGGGATTGAACATGGCGAGATCCTTGAGACGCGGCAGATCAAGGATCCGAAGCCGCTTGCGCTCCAGCGCGATCAGCTTGTCCCGGCGCAGCTCCTGGAGCGTCCGGTTGACGTGAACCGGCGTGAGCCCCGTCGCATCGCCAAGATCGGTCTGGGTCAGCGGGAAATCGCAGGTGCCGTCGCTTGCGCGTCCGACCGCCTCGAGGCGCAGGTAAAGCTCGATGAGGAGGTGCGCGATCCGCTCGTACGCCGTGCGCTGGCCGACGTTCAGCGTCCATTCGCGCTGGATCGCCATGGTCACCAGCTCGTGCCACCACAGCGCCTGTGTGATCCGCGGCCGATTGGCGGTCAGCTCGCGCATCTCCTCCGGGGTGATGACCGCGACCTTGAGCCGCGTCAGCGCCCCGATGCTATGGTCCATGTGCTTGAGGATGAACACATTCACGTCGCAGAAATCGCCCGGCAGGAAGATACTGACGATCTGCCGCTTGCCGTCGGGAAGGACCTTGTAGCGGGTCGCCCAGCCGTCGAGGAGGAGATGGACGAACTGCGGCCTGGAGCCCTCGCTGATGAGGTCGCGGCGCGCGTCGACGACACGGACGTTACGGCAGACGTGGTCGATCGCCGAGCGGTCATCGCTCGACAACCGGCAAAATCGTTCGAGCTTGATGGCCACTGTCGATCCCGAGTGCGACTTGATCGCCGACGGAACAACGCTAGTCAGTGGCATCGCAGCCGACCCTCACTTATGTTATTGGGAAAACGCTCGGCCCGCTGGATGGTCGCAACATGACGACGCAGGAGCTAAGAAACACCCACGATCAACGACTTGCGGGATTGCGCATCCTGGTCGTGGAGGACGAATTCTATATCGCCGACGACGTTGCGAGGGCACTGGAGGGTGCGGGGGCGCAAGTCGTGGGGCCCGTCCCGACACTTGCCCGTGCCGAGGAGCAGATCGGCGAGGACGGCTTCGACTTCGCAATCCTCGACCTCAACCTTCATGGCGAAAACGGCGTCCAGATCGCCGAGCGCCTGGCGGCGCAGCACATCCCGTTCGTTTTCGCCACGGGTTACGGCAGCCCGTCGGTGCCGGACCGCTTCAGCCATGTTCCGAAGTGCGAGAAGCCGTTCGATCCAGGCGCGCTGGTCGGCCTGGTCGCGCGCACCGTCGCGAAGCGCGCGACCTGATCGCCAGTCGTCAGATGACCCCGAGCAACCAGAGCACGAGGATCAGGATCAAGAGTCCGCCAAGTCCGATATACATATCTGCTCTCCTCCATTTTCGTTGATCGAACAACCGCTGGACGGCCATCCGCGTTGCAATCGTTCCGGATGCGTAGTTATCGGTTTGAGGTATGATTTTACCGTCTGCCAAACGCCCGGTTTTGCTTGACTTATTCGCCTTGTGCCGCAAATAGCCCAGCGACGGCGGCACGCGTGTGCAGCCTTTCTCATGTGATTCGAGAGGTTCACCGCCATGAGGGCGCTGATGAAGACGACCAAGTCGGCAAAGCCGGCCGAGGTCGAGAAGAAGTGGCATCTGATCGATGCCGACGGCCTGGTGGTCGGTCGCGTCGCGACGATCATCGCCAACATCCTGCGCGGCAAGCACAAGCCGAGCTTCACCCCGCACGTCGACTGCGGCGACCATGTCGTCGTGATCAACGCCGACAAGGTCCGCTTCACCGGCCGCAAGGCGGCGCAGAAGATCTACTACAAGCACACCGGTTACGCCGGCGGCCTCAAGGAAGTGACCGCGGCCAAGGTGCTAGAGGGCCGCTTCCCGGAGCGCGTGCTGGAGAAGGCCGTCGAGCGGATGATCCCGCGCGGCCCGCTCGGCCGTGACCAGATGCGTGCGCTGCACCTCTACAACGGCACCGATCATCCCCATGCCGGCCAGAATCCCGAGACGCTCGACGTCGCGTCGATGAACCGCAAGAACAAGGTGGGCGCATAATGTCCGACACCCGCGAATCCATCGCCGACCAGCTCGGCGCAACACCCGCTCCCGCCGCTCCGGCTCCCGAGGCTCCGGCCGCCGACGAAGCGCCCGCCTCCCAGCAGCAGCCCCCCGTCGAAGCCGCTCCGCTTCGCGAGCAGCAGCTCGACAAGTTCGGCCGCGCTTATGCGACCGGGCGCCGCAAGGACGCCGTCGCGCGCGTCTGGCTGAAGCCGGGCTCGGGCAAGATCGTCATCAACGGCCGCGAGCAGGAAGTCTATTTCGCCCGTCCGACCCTGCGCCTGGTCATCAACCAGCCGTTCGGCGTCGCCGACCGCGAGGGCCAGTATGACGTCGAAGCGACCGTCAAGGGTGGCGGCCTCTCGGGCCAGGCCGGCGCTGTCAAGCACGGCATCGCCCAGGCGCTCAGCCGCTTCGAGCCCGCGCTCCGCACCGCGGTCAAGCAGGCCGGCTTCCTGACCCGCGACCCCCGCGTCGTCGAGCGCAAGAAGTACGGCCGAGCCAAGGCAAGGCGCTCGTTCCAGTTCAGCAAGCGATAACCGAGTACAGCGACGCCGGCGCAACGCGCCGCCGGAGCAGTACGAAGACTTATCGCTGCCCGCCGGCGGGGCTGCCTCCCTCCAGGAGGCAGAGCCCGTCCGACGTCACGCGGATTCACTCCGCGTGACGGCCCAGCCCGAGGAAACAGAAAGGGCGGCCGGGACATCTCCCGAGCCGCCCTTTCCTTTGATCGGCCTAAGGCTGGTCAATTGTCCAACGCCGCCTTCACCGCCTCCCGCGACCTCGCGTGCAGCGCCCAGAAATCCCTGACGCCCCTGCCCGCCAGCTTCTCTTCCAGCACCGCCAGGTGCGAGGTCCAGCCGCTGCCGAAATCCTGGGACCCGGTCGGACTCTCGATCCCGCTGTGCGTCAGCACCAGCCGGGTGCCCTCGCCCTCGGGGAACAGCTCATAGGTTACGATGCCGTTCTTGCCGCCCTGAAAGGTGGTCGCGAGCACGTGCGGCGGTTCGAACCGCACCACCTGCTCGCTCCACGTCCGCCCTTTGTAGGGCGCGTAGCTCTCCGGATAGGGCACGTCCTCTTCCGACAGATTGTCGTGGTCGTTCAACAGCTCGAATTCGCCGCCCGCCACGGCGTCCATGCCGCCCATGAACCATTGCCGGCGCAGCTCCGCCTCGGTCAGGTAGCGCCACACCTTTTCCGGCGGCGCGGCAAGCACCCGCTCCAGCCGGATTGCGTCCGCTCCCACCCGCTCGATCGCGGGGCGCGCCTGTGTCGATGCTTCAGCCATGGTCAACCTCCATTGTTCGGGACAGGGTGTCGAGGATCATCGTCCAGCCCTTGCGCACCGGCTCGGCATAGGACGCCCATTTCCGCGGGATCTCGTGGGTCAGCGCGATCGTGCAGCCGTCGCCGGTTGCCGCGAATTCGACCGTGACCCGCGACCATTCGTGGGATTCGGTGCCCGGACCGCGGAACAGGAAGATGATCCGCTGCGGACGCTCGATCGCCTCGAACCGGCCATGATGGTCGGCGTCTCCGTCGGCGCGCCGATCGGTGATGAGGAAGTTCCCGCCGACCCGCGCGTCGATCTCGCAGCGGACGATCTCGCCCTCCGGCGTCGCGAACAGGAAGCGGCTCGCGACGGCCGGGTCGAGCCAGGCGTCGAACACCCGCTCCGGCGCGGCGGCGATGATTCGCTGGACCGTGACGACGGCATCGCCCGGCATCAGCGCGTCTCCCCATCGCGTTCGACAAGCGCCTGCAGCCGGTCGAGATTCCCGCTCCAGAAATGCTCCCACTGCCGAAGCCATTGCTCCGCCTCCTTGAGCGGCTCCGCCTTCAGGCTGCACAGCTGCATCCGCCCGACCTTGCGCCGCGCCACGAGCCCGGCGCTCTCCAACACCCGCACATGCTTCGACGCCCCGGCGAAGCTCATCGCCAGCGGCGCCGCAAGCTCCCCCACCGAGGCTTCGCCAAGCGACAATCGGGCCAGCATCCCCCGCCGCGTCGGATCGGACAGCGCATGAAAGGCAGCGTCGAGTCGTTCTTCAACCATATGGTTGAGCTAGGCTTCGACCCATTCAAAGTCAACCAGTTGGTTTACTAATAGGCACGGCAACTCGATCTGGCCCGACCGCGGCCCCCTTTCAGACACTCTTGGCGCCATGCATTTGCGGAATCTCTTTCCTATTGGCACCCTTCTGTGGTCCACAGTGCGGATGCCCGTCCGCGTCCTTGCCAGCCTTCGTCGCACGGGCAGCCGCCCGACGCCTCGCGCGCGTATGACCCCGACTTTTGAGACTTTCCGACGATTGGCTGCCTTCGCCGCGCTGCTGCTGCTTGCGCTTCCCGCGAACGCGCAGCCGGTCCTCATCCGTCCCGCCCGGGTGTTCGATGGCGTCGACCCCACGCCCCATTCGGGGTGGCAGGTCCTTGTCGACGGCGACCGGATTGTCGCGGTCGGTCCGAGCGTCACGGCCCCCACCGGCACTCAAATCGTCGATCTGCCGGGCGAGACGCTCACGCCTGGCCTGATCGAGGGCCACAGCCACATCTTCCTTCATCCCTACAACGAGGCGAAGTGGGACGATCAGGTCCTCCACGAGCCGCTGGCGCTGCGCACCGCCCGCGCCGTCGTGAATGTCGACAAGACCCTGATGGCCGGCTTCACCACCGAGCGAGACCTCGGCACGGAGGGCGCCGGCTATGCCGACGTCGGCATCCGCCAGGCGATCGACCAGGGCATCATCCCCGGTCCGCGCCTGCTGGTCGCGACCAAGGCCAATGTCGCTCTCGGCGCCTATGCCCCCAAGGGCTTCGAGCCGGGGCTCGCGATCCCCCAGGGCGCTGAGGAGGTCAGCGGCCCCGACGACATGACCCGGGCAGCGCGCAGGCAGATCGCCGCCGGCGCCGACGTCATCAAGATGTACGCCGACTATCATTATCAGCCTGGCGAGCCGAGCCGGCCGACCCTGACGCAAGCCGAGATGGCCGCCGGAGTCGCCGTCGCCCACGACGCCGGCCGCATCGCCGCCGCGCACGCAACGACCGCCGAAGGCATGCGCCGAGCCATCCTCGCCGGCGTCGACACCATCGAACACGGCTACGGGGGCACGCCCGAGGTCTTCAGACTGATGCACGAGCATGGCACGGGCTATTGCCCGACGCTCGCCGCATCCGAGGCCTACGCGCGCTATTTCGCCGGCTGGAACGGCCGGGAACCGGCGCCCGAGAGCGTGCAGCAGGACCGCGCCGCCTTCCGAATGGCGATGAAAGCGGGCGTCCAGATCTGCATGGGCGGGGACGTCGGCGTGTTCTCGCACGGCCAGAACTGGCTCGAGATGGAAGCCATGCAGCGCGCGGGAATGCCGGCCGCAGACGTGATGATCTCCGCCACTTCGCGCAACGCCCGCATCTTCCATCTCACGGATCGCGGCGAGGTCAGGCCTGGACTGCTCGCCGACCTGGTGGCGATGCCTGGCGACCCGACCAAGGACGTCTCTGCCGCCGAGCATGTCGATTTCGTGATGAAGGGCGGCAAGGTCTTCAAGGGGGGCACGAGATGAGCATCGAACGCAGGACCTTCCTCGGCAGCGGACTCGCCTTGCTCGCAGCCGGCGCCGCCTCCGCGCAGGACGCGCCGACGCCATTCGCGACGGATCCCGCAGCCCCCTTCTGGCCGTCGCGCGAGCGCTTCCCGCTTTGGCCCGGCACTCCGCCCGGCGCGCCGAGGGCCAGGATCGTCCCGAACTGGACGATGAACGTGCCGGCTCCCAACCGCGAGCTGTGGATCCGCGGCGTTCCCTTTCCGGAGGTTCACGTGTTCCGCGCTGCCAAGCCCGACGGCTCCGCGCTCCTGTCGCTGCCAGGCGGCGGATACGAATTCCTGTCGGTGCAGAACGAGGGAATCGACGTCGCCGAGCGCTTCAATGCCGAGCGCACCACCGTCTTCGTCCTTACCTATCGCCTGCCGGGCGAGGGCTGGGCCAATCGCGGGCTGGTGGCGATCCAGGACGCGCAGCGGGCGATGCGCCTGATCCGCTCGCGAGCACGCGAGTTCCGGATCGATCCGCACCGCCTCGGCGTGATCGGCTTTTCCGCCGGCGGCCATCTCGCGGCCGACCTCGGCGTCTCCTACGACCAGCCGCTGTACAAGCCGATCGATGCCGCAGACCGGCTCTCGGCTCGGCCGGCCTATCTCGGCCTTGTCTATCCCGTGGTCACGCTCACCGACGCGCCGAGCCATTATGATGCGACCAAGATGCTGTGGCCCGCGCCGCCATCGCAGGCGGACATCGATGCCCGCTCGCCTGTGCTGCACATCACCAGGGATACGCCGCCGGCTTTCCTGGTGCACGGTTCAATGGATGGCACCGTGCCCGTCTGGCATAGCTTCCGCTGGGCCGGGACGTGCTGGAATGCCGGGGTCCCCGCCGAACTCCATGTCTTTTCTGAGACGGGCCACGGCTTCGGCCTGCATATCCCGAAGGACCAGTCAGGATCGCGCTGGCCCGACCTCTTCGCCCTGTGGATGCGCAAGCACGGCGCATAAGCGGCGCTAGCGGTTCACCGCCGCCATGCTCTGCTCCGGATAGCGCAGGCCCGCGGCCGCGCCCGGCGGCAGGATCTGGTCGAGCCGCCGCAGGTCCTCTTGGCTGAGCTGTACGTCCAGCGCGCCGATGTTGTCGTCGAGATAGCGCCGGTGCTTGGTTCCCGGAATCGGAACGATGTCGTCGCCCTGCGCAAGCACCCAGGCAAGCGCCAGCTGCGCCGTCGTGCAGCCCTTCTCCTCGGCCAGCCGACCCACCTCCTTCACCAGGTCGAGGTTCTTATAGAAGTTCTCGCCCTGGAAGCGCGGGTGGTTGCGGCGGGTATCGTCCTCGGGGAAGTCGTCCGGCGACTTGAACTGCCCGGTCAGGAAGCCCCGGCCGAGCGGCGAATAAGCGACATAGCCGATGCCGAGCTCGCGCACTGTCGGCAGCACCTCGCCTTCGGAGTCCCGGCTCCACAGCGACAGCTCGGTCTGCACTGCGGTGATTGGCGAAGTCGCATGGGCAGCGCGAATGGTCCGCGGCGCTGCTTCGGACAGGCCGAGGAAGCGCACCTTGCCCTCCTGCTGCAGCCGCGACATCTCGCCGACCGTATCCTCGATCGGCACGTTCGGGTCGACGCGGTGCTGGTAATAGAGATCGATGGTCTCGACGCCGAGGCGCTGAAGGCTCGCCTCGGCCGCCGAGCGTACATATTGCGGATCGCCGCGAACGCCGAGAAACTCGCCGTTCGGTCCCCGGACATTGCCGAACTTGGTCGCCAGGAACACCTGATCGCGGCGGTCGCGGATCGCCCGCCCGACCAGCTCCTCGTTGCGGCCGACGCCGTACATGTCGGCAGTGTCGAGGAACGTCACTCCGCGGTCGATCGCATGATGGATCGTCGCGACCGACTCATCCTCGCTGCCGCCCTTGTAGAAGTCGCTCATGCCCATGCAGCCAAGGCCGATCGCCGAGACTTCCGGTCCGTCCTTGCCGAGCCGCCGTGTTCCGATCCTGTGCATGGTCATTCTCCTGCAAAATCAATCCATGTGAACCGGCGGCCCGCCACCGCCGACCTGATTGCCGCGTTTCATGAACAGCAGCAGCGGCAGAACCGCGAACGTGATGATCATCATCAGCTTGAAGTCGTCGAGATAGGCGATGAACAACGCCTGCTGGTTGATGATCCCGTTGATGTAGGCGAGCGCCGTCGGACCGGCGACCGGCGCTACGGTCTGCAGAAGCGTCGGGTCCGCGGTCGGAATCGTCTGTTGCGTGATATTCTGGGCAAGGTCGGCGTGGCTGACCTGGGTCATCCTCACCAGCTGCGTGCTGACCACCGATATGCCGATCGAACCGCCGATATTGCGCGACAGGTTGAGCAGCGCCGCGCCCGTTGTGCGCATCTGCGGTGCCAGCGTCTGGAATGCCAGGCTCTGAAGCGGCACGAAGATGAGGCCGAGGCCAAGGCCCTGAACGACGCCGCTGATGATGACCGGCCGCGACGGCTGGTCGAGCGCGAACCCGGTCATCATGTAAAGCGACGTGCCCATCAGGACGACGCCTAGTCCGACCAGCAGCCGGGCGTCGATCTTGCCGGTCAGGCGTCCCGCGATCAGCATCGAGAACAAGGTGCCGACGCCACGGGGCGCCGTCAGAAAGCCCGACTGGAGCACCGAGTAGCCGTAGAGATTCTGGAGCAACGGCGGAAGGATCGCAAGGCCGGCGAGCAGAAGCACGCCCGTCACCGCCATGAATAGCAGGCCCGTCGCGAAATTGCGGTCGGCGAACATGCTCCGCTCGAAGAGCGGATGAGTGGTGGTGATCAGGTGGACCAGGAACATCCACGCCGCCCCAATCGCAAGGCCCGCCTCGATGATGATCTCCCAGCTCGAGAACCAGTCCTTCTGCTCGCCCCGATCGAGGCAGAATTGAAGCGAGGCCAGCGCAACCGCCAGCAAGACGAAGCCGAACATGTCGAACTTGCGACGCACCGTCTCCGTCTTCGGCATGAAGCGGGCCATGACTAGCGCACAGAGGATGCCGACCGGCAGGTTCACAAGGAACACCCAGCGCCAGTTGTAATTGTCGGTCAGCCAGCCGCCGAGCACGGGCCCGAGGATCGGGCCGATCATCACGCCTCCGCCGAACAAGGCCATGGCCTGGCCGTGCTTGGCTGGCGGATTGATGTCGAAAAGGGTCGCCTGGGCAAGCGGAACGATGAACGCACCGCCGACACCCTGGAAACCGCGGAACAGGACCATTTCGGGCAGCGAGGTTGCCGTCGCGCACAGCACCGACGCAATCGTGAACAGCGCCACCGAAATCAGCAGCAGTCGTTTGCGCCCGACCCGGTCTGCGAGCCAGCCGCTGATCGGCAGCGCGATCGCCGAGGTGACGATGTAGCTCGTCAGCACCCAGTTGATCGTGTCCTGCGACGCGCTGAGGCTCGCCTGCATGTGCGGCAGCGCGACGTTGGCGATCGTCGTGTCGAGCACCTGCAGGAGCACGGCCATCATCACCCCGACGGTAACGATTAGCCGTTGCCCCGACGGCAGCGGATGGCTTGCGACGTGTGCCGAATCGTCGGCCATCTAGCGGGCCTACTTCTTGCTGGAGCTGTCGAAATAGACGGTCGCGTTGACCGACAGGCCCGCAATCATCTGCCGCGACGTGGCGCCTCGGAAAGCGATCCGGACAGGCACGCGTTGGGTGACCTTGACCCAGTTGCCGTTCGCATTCTGCGCCGGAAGGAGCGAGAACTCGCCGCCGGTGCCGGCGCCGACGCTCTGGACATAGGCGTCGAACTTCTGGCCCGGATAGGCGTCGACACTGACCGATGCGCGCTGGCCCGGGATCATCCGGCCGACATCCTTCTCCTTGAAATTCGCCTCGACCCAGGGAGTACGGTTGTGGACGATGGAGACGACGCCGACGCCGGTCACGGCCATCTGGCCGATCTGCAGATTGTCTGCATTCTCGACGGTGCCGTCCATCGGCGCGCGAACGTCGGTTCGCGACAGGTCGAGCTTTGCCTTGTCCACCGCCGCCTGCGCCTGGGCGATCGCCGGCTGCTCGCCCGGAGCAATCGCCGCCCGGGCATTGGCCGCGCGCGCCTGCGCGTCGCCCAGCTGGGTCTGCGCCGTCTTCACGTCGTTGAGCGCATCGTCATAGTCGGAGCGCGTCGTGAAGCCTTCCTTGAGGAGCGCCGACTGGCGAGCCAGCGCGTTCTCCTTGATCCTGAGATTGGCCTGCGCGCCAGTGATGTCGGCGCCGGTCCCGGCCGCCTGGGTGCGCAACTGGCTGGTCTGCAGCCTTGCCGACGCGAGCTGCGCTTCGGCCTGTTCGAGCGCGACGCGGAACGGCGCCGGGTCGATCCGGAACAGAAGATCGCCCTTCTTCACCTCGGCGCCGTTGCGGACGAATTTCTCCGCGACCGGGCCAGTGACCTGGGGGCTGACGGAGACGATGTCCTGCTTCACCTGGGCGTCGTCGGTGCTGACACTGCCGCCGCTCGAAAGATAGTAATAGACGCCGCCAACGATCAGCAGCGCCGGCACAACCAGCAGCAGGACGGTGCGTAGCCAGCGGCGCTTCGCCGGAGCCTCGGTCTCGATCACGGTCGTCTCGGTGGCCGGTCCCGTAGTCTCGACCTCCGTGCCCGTCATTTTCTCAGTGGTGACTTTATTCATTGTCCGATGCCCTGTTGGCGGGGCCGCGGCCCACATTTTCACGTACTCGCGCCAGCGCGGCGCGCGTTGCGTTGACATCCGCCGGGTCGATCCCGGCAAACGCCTCGTTCGCAAGCTCGGCTGCAAGCGCCTGGAGTTTCTCGATGAGCGGCTGTGCCCGCGCGGTGACATGAAGCTTGCGCGCCCGACGGTCGTCCGGATCCTGGCTGCGCTCAACGAGCTCGGACTCCTCGAGCCGGTCGACGATCCGGCACAAGGTGATCGGCTCGATGTCGAGCAGGTCCGCAAGCTCAACCTGGCGGAGGCCGGGAGTGCGGCTCAGGTGGAACAGCACCTTCCACTGAGCGCGCGTGACGCCCAGGGCCGAAGCACGGCGATCGAAGGCCTTGCGCAGCGCATGGGCGGTCTCGCCAATTTCGAGGGGAAGGGTTTCCATTGGGGACGGATATAATAAGCCTACTTATGGTAAGCAACCCCCAACAGGCCTCAGGGTTCCAACTGCCGATCCATTCCGTCCCCCGGGACCTTGCGAAATGCGCCCGCTTGGCGCTTTGGGAACGGGAGCGAAGGAGCATTGCCATGCGGTTCGTGTGGATCGGGTTCATGAAGGCCGGCGCCGACGCCGACCAGCGTATCCTCCAGCAGGAGACGGGCTTCCTGCAGCAGCCCTACATCAAGATCCTGTCTGCCGGCGCTCTCCGCGACGAGGATGGGCGGCGCCTGGGGATGATGATGATCTTCGAGACCGAGGACCGTTCGACAGCCGAAGCGCTGGTCGCCGGCAGCCCGTTCAGGAGGGCTGGCCTCTATGAGCATTATCATCTCGCCGAGTTCCTCGACGAGGTCGGCTGAGTCCGTCAGGAGTTCGCACCGCGAGACCTGTCGCGGGCTTCCTTCGCGGCGCCGGGGACCGGCGCTGGAGCGGGTAGCGGGAATCGAACCCGCGCGTTCAGCTTGGGAAGCTGACAGGCTACCATTACATCATACCCGCCGGATCGCCTCCGCCGCGTTAGGTCGCCCGCTTTGAACCGTCAACGCGGAGCGGCACGGCTAAATCCCTCCTTCGACCGGCTCGAAGCCCGCCTCCCGCAGCCCCTGCGCCAGAGCATCGACCGTGCGTCGCGCGAGGTCTCCGTCTTCAGAGCGAACCACGAAGTTCGAACCGTAACCGCCGTCGCGAAAGAAGGGATAGCTGCCGATCGCGACGCTAGGGTTTGCCTGCTCGAGGCGCTGGAGCAACTCGGCTACGTCGCTTTCCGGCGCGCGCGCTCCTACGGTAAGCGAAACGATCGGCCGTCCGCCTTCGAGCTTCCCGGTCAGCCCCTCGATCATGCTCGCCGCGATGTGCGGCACGCCGGCGAGGATGTAGATATTCTCCCATTTGACGCCCGGCGCGCCCGAGCTGCGATTGTCGATCAGCTCGGCCCCCTCCGGGACCCGCGCCATCCGCAAGCGCGACTCGGTCAGCTCGATCCCGCGCGGCGCGTAATAGTCTTCGAGGATTCGACGCGCCCCGGGATGGACCACCACCGGAACGCCGACCGCGGCGGCAATTGCGTCGATCGTGATGTCGTCATGGGTCGGTCCGATGCCGCCGGTGGTAAACAGATAATCGTTGATAGCCCTCAAGGCGTTGACGGCCTCACCGATCTTCGCCGCGTCGTCCGGGACGACCCTGACCTCGGCGAGCCGGATGCCCTGATCGTTGAGCCAGCTGGCCAGCTGCGCGACGTTCTTGTCCTGCGTCCTGCCCGACAGGATTTCATCGCCGATCACTACCAAAGCAGCGGTCCATTGCCTCGATTGGTCGCTCAACCCGGCCACTCCGTTCGACTTTAGGCGCTCCAGTGCCTATCTAGACGCCATGACTCAATACATCACAGTCGCCGCCGATGACCGCGTCGAGGCCAAGAACGGCGTCATCAAGCTGCACGGACCGGAAGGGTTCGAGGGCATGCGCCGCGCCGGCCGGCTTGCCGCCGAGATCCTCGACGCGGTCGCGCCCCATGTCGTTCCGGGAGTTTCGACGCAGGAGCTGGACGACATCGTCTACCGAATGACCGTGGACCGCGGCGCCGTGCCCGCGACGCTCGGCTACCGCGGCTACACCAGGAGCTGCTGCATCTCGATCAACCATGTCGTCTGCCACGGCATCCCGGGCGAAAAGACGCTGAAGGACGGCGACATCGTCAATATCGACGTCACGCCGATCGTCGACGGCTGGCACGGCGACACCAGCCGGATGTATCTGGTCGGCAACGTGCCCCTCCGCGCCCGCAAGCTGGTCGACGTCACCTACGAATGCCTGATGCTCGGGATCGAGCAGGCGCGGCCCGGCAACTGCCTCGGCGACGTCGCCAGCGCCATCCAGCGCCATGCCGAGAACCAGCGCTACAGCGTCGTCCGGGATTTCTGCGGACACGGCGTCGGCCGGCTGTTCCACGACAGTCCCGAGGTCATCCACGCCGGGCGCCCCGGCACCGGCCCCGAGCTCAGGCCGGGCATGATCTTCACGATCGAGCCGATGATCAACCTAGGCAGGCCCGACGTGAAGGTCCTCGACGACGGCTGGACCGCCGTCACGCGCGATCGGTCGCTGTCGGCCCAGTTCGAGCATTCCATCGGGATCACCGAAAACGGCTGCGAGATTTTCACGAAGAGCCCGACCGGTCGGGACAGGCCTCCTTACGCCTGAGTCTGGCGGCCCGGCGGTGAGCGCGATACAGTCGCGATTGCTGCAGGGGACGTGACGTGAAGAAGGTCGAGGCGATCATCAAGCCCTTCAAGCTGGACGACGTGAAGGACGCGCTTCACGACGTCGGAGTCAGCGGCATCACCGTCGCCGAAGTGAAAGGCTTCGGCCGGCAGAAGGGCCATACCGAGCTTTACCGCGGCGCCGAGTACGTGATCGACTTCCTGCCAAAGGTGAAGGTCGAGGTGGTGATCGAGGACAGCCTCGTCGAGAATGTCGTCGAAGCGATCGAGAATGCCGCCCGCACCGGTCGCATCGGCGACGGCAAGATCTTCGTCAGCAATGTCGAGCAGGCGATCCGGATCCGCACGGGCGACCGGGGCGACGACGCCATCTAGGATGGCCGAAGACCGCCAGATGCTGGCGTCCATGTCGCCCGAGGAGTTGCGCGGCGCCATGCGCAGCCTCGGCTACCGGACCCAGAACGACCTTGCCCAGGCGATCGGTGTCTCGCGCTCGGCTGTCAGCCTGTGGCTCGAAGGCAAGGTTGGCGTTCCTCGACCGGTCGCGATGCTGCTCAGGATGCTGCTCGCCGCCCAGCGCCGCGCCTACTGACAGATAAGCGCAACTCGCGCTTCATTGCGCCGCGCGGTTGCCCCAGCCCTGCTGACGCTCGTCGGAGGTGAGGACGCCGTCATGGTTGAGGTCCTGCCGGTCGAAGCGCGCCAGCGCCTGCGCCTCGAACTGCTGCAGGGTCACCGACGGAGCGCCCGCGAACATGCGCTCGACCATGCGCTGGATCCGGCCGCCCCCCTGGTCGCCATCCCCGCCGCCGCCGCCCCGCATGGCCTCGACCTGGGCCACTGCCTGCTGCGCCTCGTCGCGGGTCAGGATGCCGTCATGGTTGACGTCGAAGCGCCGGAACATCGTGTCCGCCATCTGCTGCGCCTGCTGGCGGGTGCGGTCGCCCTGCATGTGTCCCATGTGCCCGCCCTGGGGACGGACCGGCTCCGGACCGGGAATCGGCGCGACCGGAGCAACCGGCATCGCCGGCTGCGTCATCTGCGCGGCGGCCGGGCTCGCTGCCATTGCCGTGCCGAACAACGCGGCGAGAAGCATCTTTCTCATGGTGTAATCCTCGTCTCAAAACAGGCGCACGAGGTGAGCCACCGCCCGTGAACCGCCCATTTACGCACCGAAGCGCTTGACAGCCGGGCGCCGATGCCGCTGCCATCCCGCCCGATGTGCAACCTCTATACCCAGACGAAGTCAGTCGACGAGGTCGCGGCGATCTTCCGAGGCCTGCAGATGCCGCTGACCTTCCCCGAGGGCATCCCCAATCTCGCCCCGCGCGACATCCGCATCACCGAGCCCGCGCCGATCGTCCGCGCCGGCTCCGAGCCGGGCAGCTTCGAGCTCGTCGTCCGCCGCTGGAGCTGGCCCGCGCCGAACGGCAAGCCCGTCTACAACTTCCGCTCCGAAGGCCGCAGCTTCCCCAATGGTCGCTGCCTCGCCATTGCCGACGGTTTCTACGAGTTCACGACGCCCCAAGACCCGAAGCAGAAGGCCAAGGACCGCTGGCTCTTCAGCGCCGCCGAGCACCCGCTGGTGGCGATCGCCGGCCTGACTCGCAGCAACCCGCAGGTCGGCGAGGCATTCACCCTGCTCACCGCCGAGCCGGGCGACGACGTCAGCCCCTACCATAACCGCCAGGTCGTGATCCTTCCGCCGACGGACTGGCGCGCCTGGCTAACCCACGCAGTTCCCGAGCGCGATCTCCTCAAGGCCACGCCCACCGGCACCCTCACCGTCTGCGCCGCGCCTAGGAGCTAGCCCCAACCGGCGTTGACCGGAGCACGCTCGGCTTGAGGTGGCAGTCGAGACCCGCGAGGATTTGCCTGATACCCGGCGGGAGGACCGTTCCGCTCGGCAACTGCGAATATTCCATGCACTCGACGAAGTGCCGTTCCTGATCGACCAATAGGTAATCATCAGATTGAGATGATGTAACATCTCTATTATAGGCGACTTCTTTCTTGCGAAGGCCGTCCTATGAATGTCTTGATCCTTCCTGCCGCGGCCCTGGCTGCAATGTCCTCGTCACCAGACTCCGCGCAGGCGGTGACCGGTCAGAGCACGACGGATGCCTCAGGCGGAGGCACGCCCGGGCAGGAAACCCCACCGAGCCCGACCGCGATCGTCGTGACCGGCCGTCGTCTCGATGTCGCTCGCGACGCGATCACACCATCGCTTGGGGCCAGCCAGTACACGTTCGACCGCGAGGCATTGAACAAGCAGCCGGGCGGCACCAACCTGACCCTCAACAAGTCGCTCCTGCAGGCGCCGGGGGTCGTGCAGGACAGCTACGGCGTTATCCACGTCCGGAACGAGCACGCCAACCTGCAGTATCGCCTGAACGGCGTCATCGTCCCGGAAAGCATCAGCGGCTTCGGCACCACGTTCGATCCCCGCATCGCGAGCTCGATCCAGCTGATCACCGGCACGCTACCGGCACAGTACGGTTACCGAACCGCGGGCGTCGTAAACTTCAAGACCGAATCCGGCCTTCTCGGCAACCGCGGCGAAGCCGGCATCTACGGCGGCAGCTTCGGCTGGCTCGAACCGAGTGCGATGATTCAGGGATCGAGCGGGAATTTCAGCTACTTCTTGTCGGGCAGCTACTTGCGCAACGACATTGGCATCGAGAACCCGCTTCCGACCAAGCACGCGATCCACGACCGCACGATCCAGATCCGGCCATTCGCCTTCGTTTCCGACGTTCTGTCGGAAAAGAGCCGCGTGGCCTTGTTCGCGGGCAGCTTCATCGGCAAGTTCCAGATCCCTAACGTGACGGGCGTCAGCCGGGGCTACTACGTCAATGGCAACGATGTCGTCGATGCCGCAAAGCTCGACCAGAACCAGCGTGAAATCACCAATTATGCGGTGGGAACCTATCAATATGCCGGCGACAGGCTGAACTTCCAGATCGCGCCGTTCGTCCGTTACTCGCAGACCAGGTTCACGCCCGATCCGAACCATGGCGACATCATCGCCAACGGCTTCGCTGACGCGGCGCGTCTCTCCAGCTTGGCTGCCGGCGTCCAGGCCGACGGCAGCGAGCACATCGGCAATACCCACACGCTCCGCTTCGGCCTGTTCTTCCAGAACGAGCATACCAACTCGCGGGTGGCCTCGACCGTGCTGCCGATCAACGTGGACTGCACGGTGGTCACCGACTGCGCGTTGTCAACGATCACCGATCAGGGGAGGAAGACCGGACAGCTGTACGGCGTTTACGTGCAGGACGAGTGGAAGCTGACGCCGAAGCTGACGCT
>NZ_JAFAVR010000013.1 GCF_019242355.1 Sphingomonas sp.
GACGAAATCCGCGATCAGCTTGCTGGCGCTCACATGGTGTTCGTGACGGCTGGGATGGGCGGCGGCACGGGAACGGGCGCGGCGCCGGTCATCGCCTCCACGGCGCGCGACATGGGCATCCTCACCGTCGGCGTCGTCACCAAGCCCTTCCATTTCGAGGGCCAGCGCCGAATGCGGGTCGCCGACTTGGGCATCAGCGAGTTGCAGAAGGCGGTCGATACCCTGATCGTCATTCCCAACCAGAACCTGTTCCGCCTCGCCAATTCGGACACGACCTTCAAGCAGGCGTTTGAAATGGCCGACGAGGTCCTCCAGCAAGGCGTTCGCGGCATCACCGACCTGATGGTCATGCCCGGCCTCATCAACCTCGACTTCGCCGACGTCCGCTCGGTGATGAGTGAGATGGGCAAGGCGATGATGGGCACCGGCGAGGCCGACGGCGACATGCGCGCCATCGAAGCGGCCGAAAAGGCCATCTCCAACCCGCTGCTCGACGGCGTGTCGATGCGCGGCGCCAAGGGCGTGATCATCTCGATCACCGGCGGCGAGGACATGCGCCTGATGGAGGTCGACGAGGCCGCCAGCCACATCAAGGAGCTGGTCGACCCGGACGCAAACATCATCTGGGGCTCCGCGTTCAATAACGATCTCGGCGGCAAGATCCGCGTGTCGGTCGTTGCCACCGGAATCGAGGCCGATGCCTCGGCCCAGCCGGCCCCTGCCAAGGTGTTCAGCTTCCCGAAGACGAGCTCTCCCATCACCAAGAGCGCGCCGCAGACAGCGCCTTCGCTCGACCAGGACGAGGCGCTTCCGGAGACGGCGTCCGGTGAGGGCGATGATGAGCTTGTGCTCGACAGCGACGACATCCTGACGCAACCGGTCGGCAGGCCGCCGATCGCTCCGCCGGCGGACGAGGACATCGCTCCCCTTCCAGCGGCAGCGGCCGGCGCAACGACCGGGAGCGGCTCGGGCGGTGGCACCCTGTTCGAGCGTATGTCGAACATCGCTCGCGGCGCTCCCAAGGCGCAGCTCGACCCGACGGACGACGAAGGTCGCACGACGGGTGAGTCGGGCATCGACATCCCGCGCTTCCTGAACCGCCAGAGCAACCAATAGCTCCGTAGCTGGCGGGGCCCGGCTCATCGGCCCGCCTGCACGGCTCGCCGTAAAGCCCGCTTAGGGCAAGGTTCGCGCAAGAAACTCTTCGCCTAATGGGAGAGTGATGCGGGGAAAATCCAGTCTCTTGATACGCTTGGCGGCGGCCGTCGGCCTGTGCCTTGGACTTGCCGCGCCGGGCTCGGCCGCCATGGTTCAGCAGGCCTACGGCTATTCCGCGCCGCAGCCCGAGACTCCAGATGCTGTGCTCGAGCGCTGCGTCCGGACCCTGGCTTCCAACCCGACCGACTTCACATCGCTGATCTGCGCCGGCAAGTCGGCCGTCGCGGTCGGCGATCCCTCCGCTGCGGCCGGCTTCTTCGCGAGGGCCGACGAGGTGAACCCCCGCAGCCCGCTGCCTCAGGCGGGAATGGGGGCGGTTGCCGTCGCCAATGGCGATGCCCGGGCTGCGATGCCCTATTTCACCCGCGCCCTGCAGCTGGGCGCGACCGCCGCCAGCATCGGTGCGGACCGCGGCCTCGCCTATGACCTCATGGGCATGCAGACCCAGGCCCAGGCCGACTATCGGGCGGCGTTGAGCAGCCCTGACGCCAATGAGGCGCGGCGCCGGCTTGCGCTCAGTCTCGCGATTAGCGGCGACCGCTCCGGCGCGTTGCAAACCCTTGCTCCACTTGCCGCCAACCGCGATCCGGCGAGCGGCCGGGCCCGCGCCTTCGTTCTCGCCCTTACCGGTGACACCAGTGGCGCGATGGCCGCGACCGACGCGGCAATGCCCGGCAGCTGGTCCAGTGCCGGCCCGTTCCTGCAGAGGCTCGCCGGTCTCCAGCCTGCTCAGAAGGCCGCCGCGGTCAACCTTGGGATCTTCCCGGATTCGTCAGGCGCCAGCCTGGCCTCTGCTGCTCCGTCGAGGTCCTACCCGGTGCCGGCCTACAGCACCGCCCCTGCTCGCAGCTCAGTTCCGACCACGGATCGCCTCGCGGGTATCGACGAGTTGCTGCGAGCCTCACCGGCGCCCGCCGCGCCCGCATCCCCGCCAGTCGCCCAGTTGCCGCCACCACCCGCCCCGCGGATTGCCTATAACCTCCCGGTTGCGAGGACGACGGCAACGAGTACCGCGCCGCGCATCTGGCTGCAGCTTGCGAGCGGGACCGATCCTGCGTCGTTCCCGGCCGAGTTCCGTCGGATGAAGTCGCGCGGCCCTGATGTCTTCGAGGGCATTCGCGGCTATGTATCGAGCTCGCCCGACCGCTCGCGGCTGTTGATCGGACCCTTCCACAGCACCGGCGACGCCCGGACCTTCGCCGACGACCTCGAGCAGATCAACATCAACGCTTTCAGCTGGACGAACAGCCCGGGCGACACCATCGTGCCGCTCGATGACGCCAGCTGACGCGCTCGCCGCCCAACCATCGCAATCGCGCGGGCGGCTTCATGACGAGGGCAAGTCGGGTCCGCGCGGCCCCCGGGACATCTTCCAGCGCGACCGCGACCGGATCGTCCATTCGGTTGCCTTCCGCCGCCTGCGCCACAAGACCCAGGTGTTCGTCGCGCCCGACGGCGACCATTACCGGGTTCGCCTGACCCACAGCCTCGAAGTCGCCCAGATCGGCCGGACGATCGCCCGCGCGCTTGGCCTTAACGAGGATCTCACCGAGGCCTTGTGTCTGGCCCATGACCTCGGTCATCCCCCGTTCGGCCACGCCGGCGAGGAAGCGCTCGATTCCGCTCTCGCCGACGCCGGCGGCTTCGACCACAACGCTCACGCCATTCGGCTCGTGACCCGTCTCGAAACGCCTTATCCAGGGTTCGACGGCCTCAATCTCAGCTGGGAGATGCTCGAAGGCCTCGCCAAGCACAACGGTCCGGTGACAGCGCCCACCTGGGCGACGGCGGAAGCGGATGCCGAGTGGCCGCTGGAACTCGGCAGCTGGCCGAGCCTCGAGGCCCAGGTCGCGGCGATCGCGGACGACATTGCCTATGACAATCACGACATCGACGACGGGCTCCGCTCCGGCATCCTGCAGTTCGACGATCTGCTCCAAGTACCGATGGTCGCTCGTCACTGGGAAGCGATCGAGGAACGATATCCCGGCGTTGCGCCCGACAAGCGGCAACGCGCGCTGGTTCGCGACATGATCGGCGCCATGGTCGGCGATGTTCTTGCCGAGACCCGGCGGCGGATCGCGGAATCAGGCGTGGAAACGCTCGACGATGTGCGTTTCGCCGGCCGTGCGCTGATCGGCTTCTCGGACGGTTTCGCTGCCGAGGAGCGCGCGCTCAAGCGCACCCTCTATGCAAGGCTCTACGGCTCGCCCCAGCTGGACCAGGTGCGCGAGGAGGCCCAGCGCGTCGTTTCGAACCTCGCCGCCGGCTACCGGGCCGACGCCGGCCTGTTGCCCGATGCGTGGCGCGGGGCCGGGGAACGAACTCAGCAGCTTCGCACCGTCGGCGACTTCATCGCCGGAATGACCGACCGCTTCGCAATCGCCCGCCACGAAGAGCTGGTCGGCCCGGTCGAGCTCGCCCGTGACCGCTTCTGACCCCTGACGGGTGACGCCCGCGCCGTTGCACGCTAGAGGCCGCGCGATGTCGCTTTACGCCCAATATTCCTCGCTACTCGACGGAGTCCTCGACGAACTTGTTCTCGACGGCGTGCTGCCGGACGGTCTCGATCGCCGCAACGTCACCGTCGAGCCGCCCCGGGACCCGTCGCATGGCGACCTCGCCACCAACGCTGCAATGGTGCTTGCGAAGTCGGCGCGCACCAATCCGAGGGCGCTTGCCGAAGCTATCAAGCCGAAGCTCGAAGCGCTCCCGACCGTGACGTCGGTCGAGGTTGCCGGCCCCGGCTTCCTCAACCTCCGGCTGCAACCGGACTCCTGGCGTGACGAGCTTCGCTCCATACTTCGTGAGGGCGAGGGCTATGGGTTGTCCCGGGCGGGCGCGGGCCAGCGGGTCAATGTCGAATATGTTTCCGCCAATCCGACGGGACCGCTGCATATGGGCCATTGCCGCGGGGCGGTCGTCGGCGACAGCCTGGCGCGGCTGCTCGAGGCGGCGGGATTCCGGGTGACGAAGGAATATTACGTCAACGATGCCGGCGGCCAGGTCGATACGCTCGCCCGCTCGGTGCACTTGCGATATCGCGAAGCGCTCGGCGAGGATGTCGGCGACATCCCCGACGGCATGTACCCTGGCGAATACCTGAAACCGGTCGGTGTTCTTCTCGCCTCGGAGCATGGCGGGAAATATGCTCATGCGCCGGAGGCCGAGTGGCTCCCGCTGTTTCGCGAGGCGGCGATCGCGGCGATGCTCGACCTTATCCGGCATGACCTCGGGCTACTCGGCATCCATCACGACCTGTTCGCGTCCGAGGCGGAGACCCAGCGGACCGGCGCGGTCGAACGCGCGGCCGACGTGCTGCGCGGCAAGGGCCTCGTCTACGAGGGTGCGCTCGATCGTCCCAAGAGCCTCGACCCGCACGACGAATGGGAGCCCGTCGAGCTGACCTTGTTCCGGTCGAGCCAGTTCGGCGACGACCAGGATCGGCCGCTCAAGAAGTCGGACGGCAGCTGGACCTATTTCGGCGCCGACGCCGCCTACCACCTGCAGAAGGCGGAGAACGCCGACCATCTCGTCAACATCTGGGGCGCGGACCATGCCGGTACCGTCAAGCGCGTGCAGGCCGCGGTCACGGCGCTGACCGACGGTCGCGTCGATCTCGACGTCAAGCTGGTGCAGATGGTGCGGCTGTTCCGCGCCGGTGAGCCGGTCAAGATGTCGAAGCGCGCCGGGGACTTCATCACGCTTGCCGATGTGGTCGGCGAGGTCGGCAAGGACGTGGTCCGTTTCATGATGCTGACCCGCCGGGCGGATGCGCCGCTCGACTTCGATTTCACGAAGGTTGTCGAGGCGTCGAAGGACAATCCGGTCTTTTATGTCCAATACGCCCATGCGAGGATCAGCTCGCTCAGGCGCAAGGCCGCGGACGCGGGCGTCGATGTGGGGGCGCCGGCCGACTTGGCGCTTCTCGACGACGAGGAGCTGAATCTCGTCCGGCGCGCCGCGCAATATCCGCGCATCCTGGAGAGCGCCGCGCTTGCGCACGAGCCGCATCGGATTGCTTTCTATCTCTATGATCTCGCGGCCGAGTTCCATGCCCTCTGGAACCGCGGTAACGACGATCCCGGACGCCGTTTCCTCGTTGAAAACAATCCACAACTTTCTCGCGCGCGGCTGGAACTGGCTTTTGCGATCGGGCAAATTATCCGTAGCGGCCTTGCCCTGATGGGCGTTGCGGCCACCGAGGAGATGCGCTGACGATGACCGAAGCCGAAGGGGTGGTCGGCCTGGACAGGTTGCCGTGGCTCGCCGACGAGCCTCGCGTTCGCAAGGGCAGGAGCCGTGTCCTGCCCTCGGCCTTCGCAGCGATCCTGATCGTCGCCGCGGCTGCATACTGGCTCGGCATCGCCGTATTTCATCTCGCGACGCCGGCGGCGTTCCAGCCCGAACCGACGCTCCCCTCGGCGACCGTGCCATTGCCGCAGGCGCGGCCGGTGCTGCCGCCGCCGTTGCCGCAGCGGACCGAGCCGATCGAGCCCGTCGTCGCCGCCCCGATCGCCATTCCGGAGCCCAAGGCCGTCCATGCGCCGTCCGTGCAGCGGCTTAGCGTCAAGCGCGTCGTCGCCGCGGTGACGGACAGCCCGTCGGCGCCGAAGCTCGCTGATTCCTCCTCTGATGACGGGCCGATGCACATCATTCCGCAGCTGTGGCCGGTCCACGTGGTCGATGGTGCGTCTGGCCGTCTCATCCGGGTCGGCGCCTTCGCCAGCACTCACGAAGCGAAGAAGGGCTGGTCGGCGATCACCCACGTCAACCCCGCGCTCGAACATCTGCCGGCGCTGGTGGTCCCAGTCCGTTCGCTGCGCGACGGCGAGGTTTATTACCGGCTACAGATGGGCACGACCTCTCAGGCCCATTCGACCGTGCTGTGCCAGCGGATGCGGATGATTGCGCAGAGCTGCGTCGTCATCGGCCTTGGCGGTGAGGGTAGCGAGGTCGCGATTTGAGCGATCAGCGCTCGTCATATGAAGAGCAATTGCCGTGGCTTCAGTCGGTTGACGACGAGGACGAGCCGCGCGGCGTGTCCGCCCGCAAGATGCTGGCCGCGCTCGGTGTGGTTGTGCTCGCGGTGGTGCTGGTCGGGGTCGCCTTTTTCTGGATCGGCCGCCGCGGCGCGGAAGTGAGCGGGCCGCCAGAGCTCATCAAGGCCGACCCCACACCTTACAAGGTGCGACCGCCCAATCCTGGCGGGCTCGACATCGCGGGCGAGAGCGAGACCGCATTTGAGACCAGTGCCGGCCAGGATACGGACGCTCAGCTCGATATGAGCAAGGTGCCGCAGGCCGAAGGCGGACCGCCGCCGGCGCCGCCAAAGCCGCAGCCCGGCCAGCCCGCAGCGACCGTGCCCGAAGCGCCCGCCCAGCCGGTCGCAACCCCGCAGCCCAAGGCCACCGGCGGGACCGGCAGCATCGTTCAGCTCGGCGCCTTCCAGAACCGCGCGCAGGCGGAGCGGGCCTGGACCGCGCTCTCGACCCGCTTCGGCTCCGTCGCCGCACTCAACAAGATGATCGTGCCGTTCCCGGGCGGCATCCGTCTCCGCGCCGGCGCCGCATCGCCCGCCGACGCGAAGCAAGTGTGCGACACGCTCAAGGGAGCGGGCGAGAATTGCTTCGTCGCCCAGTGAACCAGCGAGGGTCGGGCAGGCGGTGACCCAGGCGGCGATCTATGGGCTCGCGGGGACCGAGCTTTCCCGCGACGAGCGCATCTTCTTCCGCTCCGCCCAGCCGGTCGGCTTCATCCTGTTCCGCCGCAATTGCGAGACGGCAGAGCAGACGCTCCGGCTGACCCAGTCACTGCGCGAGATTGCGGGCAACGACAACGTTCCAATCCTGATCGACCAGGAAGGGGGGCGCGTGGTCCGGATGCGCCCGCCGGAATGGCCCGCGTTTCCCGCCGCCGAGCGGTTCGCGCAGCTCTACGCGATCGCACCCATGTCGGCGATCGAGGCGGCGCGCTCCAACGCCCGGGCAATTGCACTCACCCTTCGCGCCAGTGGCATCAACGTGAACTGCCTCCCGATGCTTGACGTCCGCCAGCCCGGCGCCAGCGACATCATCGGCGACCGCGCCCTGGGGTCCGACCCGATGCAGGTCGCGGCGCTCGGCCGCGCGATGCTCGACGGCATGGCCTCGGCCGGCGTTGTCGGCGTGATCAAGCATCTCCCCGGCCACGGCCGCGCCCTGGTCGACAGTCACAAGGAGCTGCCCGTCGTCACCGCGAGCGCCGAGGAGCTCGAGGTCGACCTCGAGCCATTCGAGCGCCTGTCCCACGCGACGATGGGAATGGCGGCGCACGTCCTCTACACGGCCTGGGACACGGATCGTCCCGCAAGCCAATCGCCCACGGTGATCGCTGACATCATTCGGCACCGGATCGGCTTCGACGGTTTTCTCATGAGCGACGACAGCAACATGGGAGCCTTGACCGGCAGCCAGGGCGAGCGGGCGGCGGCATGTGTCGCTGCCGGCTGCGATGTCGCTCTGCCGTGCAACGGCGTGCTCGCCGACAATATCGAGGTCGCAAAGGCGGTTGGCGATCTGTCGCCCGAGGGCGCGGAACGGCTCGCAAGGGCAATGGCGGGCACGATGGTCGACGGCGACGGTCCGGACCTCGCGGAATCGCTGGCTAAGCGCGACACGCTGCTTGCGCTTGCCTGAAAAAGCCGGCGCTTCGTCGCCGGCCGTCGTCGGCGCGCTAAGTTATCCACAAATGACTGTGCGGCGGCCTTCGCAGCGCCGCGGCTGACGGTTAGTCTCCGGCTCCGTGGACGAGGACGACTTCGAGGAGCTGCCGCTTCGCCAGTCCGACGAGCTGACTCTATCCCTGGACGGCTGGGAGGGGCCGCTCGACCTTCTCCTGAACCTCGCTCGGGCGCAGAAGGTCGACCTTGCGCAGATCTCGATCCTCGAGCTGGTCGAGCAGTACCTGACCTATCTCAGCGAGGCCCGCGCGCTGAAGCTGGAGATCGCGGCCGACTATCTGGTCATGGCGGCATGGCTCGCCTACCTCAAATCCTGCCTGCTGTTGCCCAAGGACCCGCAGCAGGACCCGAGCCCCGAAGAGATCGCCATGCGCCTGCAGCTTCGGCTGCAGCGGCTGGATGCGATGCGCGATGCCGGAGCCCGGCTGCTCGGCCGCGACCGGATCGGCCGGGACGTGTTCCTGCGCGGCAATCCGGAGGGGCTGCGGCTGGTTCGGCGAGCCGCCTGGCAACTCCGCGACTTCGATCTGTTCGCAGCGTACGGCGCAGTCCGCGCGCGCACCGCGCCCGCAATGCACGTCGTTCACGCCCGCGCCGTGATGACCCTGGAAGAAGCGATCGAGCGCGTCGAGCGGATGATCGGCCAGGCCCTCGACTGGACGTTCCTCGAGACATTCCTTCCGTCCAGCCAGGATCCGAAGTTCCGCCGCTCGGCACTGGCGTCGAGCTTCGTCGCGGCACTTGAGCTGGCGCGGCGCGGCCGGCTCGATATCGCCCAGGAAGAGGCCTTTGCCCCCATCCGGGTCAAGGTCGCTGCCTGATGGATGAGCTGGTCCGCGCGATCGAGGCGACATTATTCGCGTCCGCCTCGTCGCTAACGGTCGACGAGCTGGCTGAGCATGTCGGCGAGGGCGAGGTCGCGGCCGCGCTGGCGACGCTCAAAACGCACTACGAGGGCCGCGGGATCGAGCTGGTCGAGCGCGGCGGGCGCTGGCATTTCCAGACCGCCCCGGACCTGGCGCATCTCCTTCGCCGTACGCGCGAGGAGCCGCGGCGACTGTCGCGCGCGGCGACCGAGACCCTCGCGATCATCGCCTATCATGAGCCGGTCAGCCGCGCCGAGATCGAGGCGGTGCGCGGCGTCCAGATCTCCAAGGGCACGCTCGACGTGCTGATGGAGGCGGGTTGGGTCAGGCCCGCGGGCCGCCGAGAGGGTCCGGGCCGGCCGCTCCTTTATGCGACGACGCAGGAATTCCTGACGCATTTCGGGCTTGGCTCGCGCCGCGACCTGCCCGGCATCGACGACCTCAAGGCCGCCGGCCTGCTCGATCCCCTCGACGACGCGCTTCTCCAGCTTCAACTGGAAAGCGGAGACGAGGACGTCTAAATAGCCGCCAAAGGAGTTTCCCCATGGGCGGTCTCAGCATCTGGCATATCCTCATCCTCGCGATCATCTTGCTGCTTCTCTTCGGCGGCAATCGCTTCTCGTCGATGATGGGCGACGTCGCCAAGGGCCTGAAAAGCTTCAAGCAGGGCATGTCCGACGAGGACGAGGACAAGCGCCGCGACTATGATCGCGACCGCCGGTACGACGAGCAGCGCCGCAACGAGCCGCCGCGCCAGCTTCCGCGCGACCAGGTCCGGCCGCAGGAGCCGATCGACGTCACTCCGCGGGCCGCCGATCCCGTCGCTTCGCCACCGCCCGCGCGAGACGACGAAATCCGCTAAGCCCGCTCCGCCATGTTCGGCTTCGACTCCGCCGAGATCGCGATCATCGCGGTGCTCGCGCTCATCTTCATCGGCCCCAAGGAACTGCCGAGAGTGATGCGCACCGTCGGCTATTGGGTCGGGCGCGTGCGCGGAATGGCGCGGCACTTCACGTCGGGCATCGAGAACATGGTCCGCGAGGCCGAGCTCGAGGAGCTTGAGCGCAAGTGGCGCGAGGACAATGAGCGGATCATGCGCCAGCATCCGCCCGAGGCGCATTATCCGGAGCCGGGTGCTCCCGATACAATGCCGCCCGTCCGCGAGGCGCCGCCGGTTGCTGAACCGCCGCCGCCCGAGCCGCCGGCTGCAGTCGAAAGCGCGGAGCCGTCGTTGCCGTTCGACGAGACTCAGGCCGCCGATCGGGTCCCGGTCGAGCAGCGGCCCCTGCCGTGAAGGACATCGACGACACCAAACAGCCGTTGCTCGAGCATCTGATCGAGCTCAGGCGCCGTCTTCTATGGTGCCTGGTAACGCTCGTCGTTGCCTTCGTCATCTGCTACCATTTCGCTCGCGAAATCTTCGCGATCCTCGTCCAGCCCCTGCTTCGCGCGGGCCAGGGCAAATTGATCTACACCGACGTGTTCGAGGCCTTCTTCACGCAGGTGAAAGTGGCCCTTTTCGCGGCGCTGATGCTGAGTTTCCCGGTCATCGCCACGCAATTGTGGCGGTTCGTGGCGCCGGGGCTGTACGCGAAGGAAAAGAACGCGTTCCTGCCGTTCCTGCTGGCGACGCCCGTTTTCTTCGCTGCCGGCGCCTGCTTTGCCTATTTCGTCGCGATGCCCTGGGCGCTGCACTTCCTGCTGAGCTTCCAGGGCAATGTCGGGGGCATTCAGCAGGAAGCACTTCCGGGCGTCGCCAATTACCTGGACCTCGTCACCCATTTCCTGTTCGGCTTCGGCCTCGCCTTTCTGCTGCCGATCCTGCTGATGATCCTGGAGCGTGCCGGAATCATCACGCGCGAACAGCTCGCGCGCTCACGGCGCTACGCGATCGTCGCGTCGGCGATCGTCGCCGGCATTCTGACGCCGCCCGATGCCTTGTCGATGATGATGCTGATGGTGCCGCTCTACGGGCTGTACGAATTCGCGATCCTGGCGATCCGCATCACCCACTGGCGTGCGGCCCGCCGTGCCGCGCGGTCCGGTGCAGTTGGCTCAAACTCGGCGGTTGTTGAGGAGGCCCAGACAAGAGAGGGCCCGGAAGCGCCACCGGGGGGGGGGAGGGTTGGCGGTTCCGGGCCCATTTGATCGGATAGCGAGAGCGGGGGGGCAAAAGGTCACTATCCGAGGTGCACAACGCAGCATTTTCGCGATGAGTTCCGCTTATCTCCCGCCACCTGAAACATTTTTTTGGCCGCGGGCGTAACGAAAGCGGCGCTATTGCCGGTCGGGAAACACCGGAAGATCAACACTGTATCGGCCGAAGCGGCGGTCCAATGGCGAGCGCAGCTGCTTGGCGAGGCCGCCGACGACACGCTCGAACTGCGCCTTCACGGCGTCGCCTTCCTCGTCGGGAACGAGTACCGGGCTGCTGATCGACAGCCGGGCCGTCAGTTCGCTCGCCCGGCGCAGCGTGACCTCGACCGGCTCATCGGGGCAGCGAAGCATTGCGAACTCGATGATCTCTGTCACCAGGAAGGCGACCGCGACGCCGACATCCTGGGTCGTGAAAACGCCGTCCACCGCAAGCTCGATCTCGAGCCCCCGGGCCGATTCCGGAGCGCTTGCGCGAAGCTCGGACGTTAGCTCGTTCAACAAGGTGCGAAGGCCGATTCCGCGATTTTCCTCCATCTCCGCGAAATGGTTGCGATGGACGATCGACAGCGCCCCAACGCGCCGCCCAATGCCCGCATAGGCCGCTCGCGCGTCGGGCGTTCCCGCCGAGCGGCCGTGAATGTTGAGCAGCGACGCGACAACCTGCAGGTTGTTCTTCACCCGGTGATGAACCTCGCGGACGAGCCGCCGTTGCCCGTCCAGCGCGGCCGCCATGTCGCGCTCCGATTCGTCCACCCTGGCGGTGGCGCGTCCAAAGGATGCGCTCAGTTCCTGGATTTCGCGAGACGGGCCGAACTTGTGCGGCAGGTGCAGCTCGCGTCCTGGCTCATACTCGCTGACTGCGCCTTGCAGGTGACGTAGCGGCCGGATCAGCAGCCTCGTGACCAGCAGCCAGGTCACCAGCGCAGCGAGGATCCACATCAGCACCGGCAGTAGGAGGACAAGGCGATCGGCCGTACTGATCCGCTCGACCGCGGTCCCGACCCGGGCAACGATGCTGCCGCCCGCGATCGGCCAGTTCGTGACCGACATGCTGCTGCTTGGCGCCGGGCCGAGCACTCGAAGCTCGCGGCCGTCCTCCGACAGGACGAGCGACTGGATCATCCCGGTCTGGAGCCCGGCCGTGCGCAATTCGGCAATCGGGATGATGGCAGTCGCCATGCCGCCGATGACGCCAGTGCGGACAGCGACCCCGTCATTCGCCGCATCGATGCTGACCCGGATGTCTCCCGGAGCAACCAGCGGCAAGGCGGTGCTGTCGCCGATATCCCCGCCGGAGCACAGCCGTCTGCCATCCGCCGTCTCGATCTCGAAACGATGCGACACGGCTGGCGCAATCGCCAGCGATCGCAGGGCTCGCTCGCATGCTCCGTCCTGCCCGTCGGCAAGCGCCCCGTTGGCCGCGATTCGGAGCGCTAGCGCGTTGCGGGCGATCAGGCTTTCGACGTTACCGGCAGCGATACGCTCCTGGTCCTGAACTCGGCCGACGAGCGCACCGTTGGCCTGCCGAATCCCGTTGCCGGCAAACCAGGTGAGTGCAATTCCGATCGGCAGGAGTACCGCGGTGAGGATCAGCAGGAGCTTGGCCGCAGTGGGCAGGCCCTCGAAGCGTCTGCTTAGCGCCGTCAGCATTCGCGGCTCAGCATTGGGCAGTCAGCACCTGGAAACCCAAGTGACGCGCAGTTTCAGCTGAGCTTGCCGAGCAGGTCCAGGAATTCGTTCGGGACGCTTTCGCGCAGAGTGTCGTCATAGACAGTACGCAACGCGCGCCCGACATCGGCGGGGCGCTGCTTGCGACCTTTCTTTTCGGGACTCGCTGGGACCTTGGGCGTATCCATTTGTCGCGCCCGGTCCGGCTTGCCTCGATCCTTGCCACTCAACCTCTCGTCCCCCCTCGCGCGGGCAACGGCGCGTCATACAAAGCTGCACCGAACGCGCAACGCCCATTCTCGCGCCCGTCCGGAGCCGATACGCGGAAAGCCGACCGCCGCGGTACCTCACGCATCGCAGCTTGCCGGCCCGGACGGGGAAACCAAATCGCCGGTCCTTTGTTCCAGACGCAATTCACTTCTCTGGGGGGCGCAAGACAGCCAGGCGCCGAACGATCCTTCCAGGGTTGCAACAATCCGGGTGCGCCGTCATTGACGCCGCAAACCAATTCCAGGGAGAGATTTCACTCATGTCGCTTGGCCAGGAACTCGCTCCGCATTTGCCGTTTCTGCGTCGCTACGCTCGCGCGCTGACCGGGAGCCAGACCCACGGCGATGCATTCGTGCGCGCAACCCTAGAGGCGATCGTCGCCAAGCCGGACGAGTTCCCGCGCGACGTCGATCCCCGCCTGGGGCTCTACAAGACCTTTCACGCCATCTGGTCGACCGCGAATATCGAGGAAGGTGAGGAACCCTCGCGCAGCCTCGCCGGCGCCGAGAGCATTGCGCATGCCCGTCTTTCGAGAATCACTCCGCTGTCGCGGCAGGCGCTGCTCCTGACCTCGCTCGAGGGCTTCTCGTCCGAGGACACCGCCTACCTGATCGGCGCCAGCCCGAGCGACGTCGATTCCCTGGTCGCCGAGGCACTCGACGAGATCGAGCGCCAGACGCTCGCCGACGTTCTCATCATCGAGGACGAGCCGATCATCGCCATGGATATCGAGACCATCGTCCGCGACCTCGGCCACAATGTCACCGGCGTTGCGGTCACGCGTGACGAAGCGGTAGCCCAGGCGCGGCAGAGCCCTCCGGGACTGGTCCTCGCCGACATCCAGCTCGCCGACGATTCGAGCGGGATCGATGCCGTGCGCGATATCCTCGCCGAATTCTCGGTGCCCGTGATCTTCATCACCGCCTTCCCGGAGCGGTTGCTGACCGGGACTCGACCCGAGCCGACCTTCCTCATCACCAAGCCGTTCCAGCGATCGACGGTGAAGGCGGCGATTGCGCAGGCCCTGTTCTTCGATGCGGCGACGGTTCCCGCCGGCTGATCGCGGCGGAACACCGCTGGAATCGGGGCGTTGGCCGATGGAACAGAAGATTTCGTGACGGGAAGATAATGGCCGAGCAGCGTCAATCCGAAGCCCCGGTGGTGGAGACGACCACCGAAGCAAGAGCGGGGTCGACTCCCGGCGTTGCCCGTAACGTCCTCATCTTCGGGACGTTGCTGGTCATCGTGGCGTTTATAATCATCGTCTTGGTTATGCGCTCCTGAACACTATCTTTCGTAGCGATCGCTGTTCATCGTCGGTTTAGCAGCGGCCCGGCATCGGCGGGCTGCTTGAAGGGTGGGGTGTATTTTGAGCGACGAGGACACAGAGGAAGGCCCGGAGGAGATTCGGCCGGAGCCGGTTCCGCTCTCGGACCCCGAGTTCAAGGAGCAGCTCGCCTCGGTCATCCCCCATCTGCGCGCGTTCGGCCGCTCCCTGTCGGGAAGCCGCGACCTTGCCGACGATCTCGTGCAGGAGACGCTCCTGAAGGCCTGGGCGGCGCGCAAGCGCTTCCAGGCCGGCACCAACATGCGCGCCTGGACCTTCATCATCCTGCGCAACCTGTTCCTCAGCCAGATGCGCCGCGCGCGCTTCAAGGGCGAGTGGGACGACATCACGGCCTCCAAAATCCTGGCGGCACCGGCGAGTCAGGATCGGCACGTCGAACTGGCCGACATGCAGCGGGCGCTTCTCCATCTGCCGCAGCCGCAACGCGAGGCGCTGATCCTCGTCGGTGCCGGCGGCTTCGCTTATGAGGAGGCGGCGGAAATCTGCGGTTGCGCGGTCGGAACGATCAAGAGCCGCGTCGCTCGCGGCCGGGTCGCGCTGGAACAGCTGCTGTCGAGCGGCAAGCTGCCGTCGCGCCGCCAGTACAAGACGGACCCGGACAAGTCGGCTCTTCAGTCGATCATGGGCGAAGTCGACGACCTCAGCCGCGACCACAATTAGGCGTTACCCAGGCGGTCGCAGTGGCCGCCGGTCAGTTCAGGCGGCGCAGCAAGTCCGCGAAATCGCGATCGCAAGGCTCCGTGGCCGCCGCCTCGAAGGCACGGCGGAGCGCGGCTGTGATGCCGGCATGCGTCGGCACGAGATCGACCCGGATCATCTGGCGATCCATCGAATCCATCTCTGTGCGGGCAACGGACTGACGTTCAAACTTCATTTCCTCCGGAAACGACCGACGGCCGCGGGAAGTTTCCTGCTGCCGTATTTTCGGCAATGAGGGAGGGCCGTGACCGTGACGCCGCCTCCCGCCCTCGATCGACACGAAGCGCTTACGCGAGCGCAGCGATATTCACCGTTCCTTCGGGCAGCGATCGATGCGGTTCCGGGCGTTGCCGCTGCCTTCCTCGATCATGGCGCCCAAGCAGCCGTGGAGGCCGCCCTCGCCGCGCAGGCGCCCGGCGTCGATGCGGAGCTTCGCCGGCGGCGCCAGGGGCTGGCGCTTGGGGTCGCGCTAGGCGATCTTGCCGGCGAGCTATCTCTGGAGCAGGTGACGAGGCTGCTGTCGGACTTTGCCGACCAGGCCATCGATCGTGCGGTCGCGACGGCCATCGAGGAGCGGATCCCGGGGGCGTCAAGCAAGGGCTTCGCCGTGATCGCCATGGGCAAGCTCGGCAGCCACGAGCTCAATTATTCCTCCGACGTTGACCTGCTGCTGCTGTTCGACCCGGACCGTCTCGCCCGGCGTCCGCGCGACGAAGCGTCCGAGGCCGCCGTCCGGATCGGTCGTCGGATCATCGAGATCCTGCAGAAGCGCACGGCCGACGGCTACGTTGCGCGCGTCGACCTGAGACTGAGACCCTCGGCCGAGGTCACGCCGATCGCCCTGTCGGTCAATGCCGCGATCTCTCATTATGAATCGAGCGCCCTGTCGTGGGAACGCGCCGCCTTCATCCGCGCACGCGCCTGCGCGGGTGACATCGCGCTTGGCGAACGCTTCCTCGGCGCCATCCAGCCATTCGTCTGGCGCCGCTCGCTCGACTTCGGCGTGATCGAGGAAATCCGCGAGATTTCGGCCCGAATCCGTGACCATTATGCGCAAGGAGCGCGGCTCGGCCCCGGTTACGACCTGAAGCGCGGCCGCGGCGGCATTCGCGAGGTCGAGTTCTTCACGCAGATCCAGCAAATGATCCACGGCGGCCGAGAGCCCGCGGTGCGCGCACCGGCGACGATCGACGCGCTGGCCGCACTGGAACACGCCGGTCGTCTCGACCGGGACGACGCGGCGGCTCTGGCCGAAACCTATCGCCTGCTCCGGACCGTCGAGCATCGCGTGCAGATGGTCGAGGATGCACAAACCCATCTCCTGCCGCAGCAATGGGAGTCGCTCGACGCGCTTGCCGGCCTGTGCGGCGTGACGGACGGCCAGGCGCTGATCGAGCTGCTGCACCCTCACGTCGAGCGTGCGGAAGCCTTGTTCGATTCGCTTGCTCCGGATCGCGAGGGGCGTTTGTCCAACGACCCGGCTCTCCTGGAGGATGAACTGCGTGCGCTCGGTTTCGCAGACGCTGAACCAGCGGTCCGGCGGATCGCCGACTGGCGTTCGGGAAAGGCGCGGTCGCTGCGCTCCCCGCCGGCGCGCACTGCGTTCGAAGCGATGCTGCCCGGGCTGCTGCGAGCGGTTGCCGCCGGGCCGGACCCGGAGCGCGCCCTCAATCGATTCAGCGATATCGTCGAGAAGCTGTCGAGCGGGATCAACCTCTATCGGCTGCTCGAGGCGCGGCCACCATTGGCCGAGCGGCTCGCCCTCATCCTGACCTACGCGCCGCCGCTAGCGGACATGCTCGGCAGGCGCCCGGATCTCCTTGACGGGCTCATCGACGAATCCAGCTTCGCTCTTCGGCCCGAGCCGGATGCAATGGCTGATCGGCTCAGGTCGAGCATGGCTGCCGAAAGCTATGACCGCGCGCTCGACCGCGCCCGGCATGTGATCAACGAGCGCCGGTTCGCGCTCGGCGTGCAGCTGATCTCGGGGCACGCCGATCCGCTCGACCTCGCGCTCGGCTACAGCAATGTCGCGGAGGGGACGGTGGTCGCCCTCGCCGGCGCAGCCGCGGAGGAGTTTGCCCGCACGCACGGCTGGATCGATGGCGGCGAGCTGATGATCCTGGCTTTGGGCCGGCTCGGCGGGCGAGCTCTCACTCACGCGTCCGACCTCGACATCATCTATCTCTACGACGCGCCCGGCGGTGCGATGTCCGATGGTGCCCGGCAACTGACGGCGACCGATTACTACAACCGCCTCGCCAACCGGGTCAGCGCTGCGCTCAGCGTCCCCACCGCCTCGGGCCCGCTCTACGATATCGACACCCGGCTTCGCCCGCAGGGCGCGCAGGGCATGCTTGCGGTCTCGCTTCAGGGCTTCCTCGACTATCAGCGCGGCGAGGCCTGGACCTGGGAGCATATGGCGCTCTGCCGAGCGCGGCCGATCCACGCCTCACCGGGTCGGAAGGAAGCGCTCGAGACCGGTATCGAGACTATCCTCCGGCTGCCTCGCGACCCGTCGAAGGTCCGGACCGATGCCGCCGGGATGCGGGCCGAGATGGCGCGCCACAAGCCGCCGTCCGGACCGCTCGACATCAAGCTCGGCGAAGGCGGGCTCGTCGATCTCGAGTTCGCGGTGCACACGCTGCAGCTGATCCACGGCGTCGGGCTCGACCCGCGTCTCGAATATGCGATCGCGGGTCTCGCTGCCGCGGGGCTAATGGATGTGGGCTTCGACGCGGACTTGCGGCTGCTCAGCCGGATGCTGGTCGTAATGCGCCTCGTTGCGCCCGGCAGCAACGAGCCGCCCGACCGCTCAAGGCCGCTGGTCGCGAGCCTGTGCGGCCGTCGCGATTGGGACTCGCTGCTTGAAGCTCACACCGCGGCGCGGCAGAGGATCGCCCAACTCTGGCGGCAGGTGAGGGAGGGCTGAAATGATCGGCGAAGGCGATACGGTACCAGCGATCGTCGCAACGGCAAGCAATGGCAGCAGCCTTGACCTATCGTCGCCCGGCCGGCCGCTGGTCCTATATTTCTACCCCAAGGATGACACCTCGGCCTGCACTCGCGAGGCGCAGGACTTCACCGCTCTTGCCAGCGACTTCGCCAACGCCGGCGTCACCGTTCTCGGGGTCTCCCGCGATCCGATGAAGAAGCACGAGAAGTTCATCGACAAATATGCGCTCGAGGTGCCGCTGGTGTCCGACGAGGATGGCCGCATCTCCGACGCGTTCGGCACCTGGGTTCAGAAGTCCATGTACGGCCGCAAATACATGGGGATGGAGCGCGCAACCTATCTGATCGGCGCGGACGGCCGCGTTCTCAAGGCGTGGCGCAAGGTGAAGGTACCCGGCCACGCGCAGGAGGTGCTGGAGGCTGCGAAAGCCGCAGCCTGACGTTTAACTCGCGAGGGCCTTGATCAGCATCTCCCAGTGCAGCACGTCGTCGTACATCGCGCTCACCGGAAGGCGCTCATCGAGCCCGTGCGCGCGGTCGTCCAGCGGCGAAATGCCCCAGCTGCCGTCGACGTCGTACACGGGAATGCCCTTGGCCCGGAAGAACGAGCCGTCGCTGGCCCCGGCCTGCATGACCGGGAATACGTGCATTTGCGGGCCGTGGAAGTGCTGGATCGCGGCGGTCACCGCATTGAGGACGTCCGGCCGCAGCGGCGATGAGGGGGTCGGCACGCCAATATAGTTGGGGTCCGGCCGCACCTCGACCTTAGGTCCTGCCATCTTCTGCAGCTCGGCCTGCACCGCGACGGGCTGGACGCCGGGCATGATCCGGCAATTGACGGTCGCCGTCGCGCTTTGAGGAAGGGCATTGTCGGCGTGGCCGCCCGACAGCATGGTCGCCACGCAGCGGGTGCGCGTCAGCCCAAGATCGATCGGGCTCGCCTCGACGATGTCGGCGTCCTTGCCGTCATTCGGGTTCGCGAGCCAGGCGCGGATGGAATTGCCGAGCGCGCTGCCGCCTTCCTCGCGGGCCCGCTCCTCGAAATAGCCGCGATTGGCGGGGTTCAACGTCGGCTGGAACCGATATTTGCGTAGCTTCTCCAGCGCGTCCGCGAGATCGTAGATCGCATTGTCGGGACGCGGACGGCTGCTGTGCCCGCCGGGGTTGTGGGTCGTGAACAGGTAGGTCTGGAAGGTCTTCTCGGCGATCGAGATGCCGCAGCCCAGGGGCCGGAAGTTCGCATCGTAGGAGGCGCAGCCGCCGTCGGCATTGAGCCCGAACTCGGCGTCGGTGAGGTTGCGCCAGGTGCTTGCGCCAAGTGTCGCGCCGCGGCCTTCGGTTTCCTCGTCGCCGCTGTAGAAGAAGATCACGTCGCGGTCGGGCTTGAATCCTTCGGACATCAGCTTGACCGCGCCCATCATGGTTGCGACGTCGCCGTTCTTCATGTCGCTGGTGCCGCGGCCGTAGAAATAGCCGCCTTCCTCGCGGAACACGAACGGGTCGTATTTCCAGTCGGATCGCTTGGCCTCGACAACATCCATGTGGCCGAGGATCAGCATCGGCTTCTTCGTCGCGTGGGGCGATCGCCAGCGGACGATCAGCGCCTCGGTCTTGTCGCCGGGCAGCCCCTCATAGGGCATGAAGTGGATGTCGGAGTCGGGGATCCCGGCGGCGCGGAACTGGTCGGCAAGCAGCTTGGCAACGGCCGGCACTTGGCCGCGGTTGTGAACCGACGGAATCTCGATTGCCTGCTTGAACACGGCGCGGGTCCTGGCCTGCCAGACGGGGTCGAGCTGCGAGGGCACGGTGCGCGGGTCGACGGCGGCCGCGGCGGTGGTGGAGACAACAGCCGCCAGGGCAAAAGCGAGAAAGCGCATCGAGGCTCCTATGGGACGAGTTCGGCGCAACGCTAGCGGCGCACGGTTCATCGTCAAGGAGCGAAGATTGCCTTCCGGCCGCGGCCTCTACTTCGGCTCCGCATCGGCGACATAGCGGCGCTCGCCGGTCGCGGGATCGAACCAGACCGTGACGATCTGACCGGTCTCGGGATCGACGAAGCGCTCGTCCGTCGGGCGGAGGCGGGCGCCGGTCGGGCGGCGTGAGGGCGCTCCGTAGGCGCGCTCGACCAGACTCGTGATCAGCGCGAGGACGCCGATGATCAGGATCATCGGGTTGTGGACGGTGAACCACAGCGCGAGCCCTGCCACCAGCACCAGAACGCTGGCGGTCGTCGCCCACGGCCGCCAGTCGCCGCTCATTCCGTTTCGACCCGCACCGCGGTCCCGTAGGCGACGACTTCGCTCATGGTCTGGCCGATCTCGCCGGAATCGAAGCGCATCATCACCACCGCATTGGCGCCCATCGCGGTGGCGTTGGTGACCAGCCGATCGATGGCGTGGCGGCGCGTTTCCTCGACCAGCGCCGTATATTCCTTGATCTCGCCGCCGCCGATCGATCGGATCGCAGCCGCGAGGTTGCCGCCGATGCTTCGGCTTCGGACCACGACTCCGAAGACCTGGCCGAGCGCCTCGACGGTCTTGTGACCGGCGACATTCTCCGTGGTCGTGACAATCATGAAAGCCCCCTCTCTGCTCCGGGCGGAGGCTAGACCTTCCCGTGTCCACGCGCCAGATAGTCGGCGCTGCGCATCTCTTCGAGCCGGCTCGCGGTGCGCTGAAACTCGAAGCTGCCGTCGCCCGCGGGATAGAGACCCTCAGGCTCGGAGTCGGCAGCGGCGAGCAGCTTGACGTTATGCTCGTATAGCGCGTCGATGAGGGTGACGAAGCGCGCCGCCTCGTTGCGCATATCCCGGCTCATGACCGGAATGCCGACGATGATGATCGTGTGATAGCGCCGCGCAATGGCGAGATAATCGGCGGCTCCCCGAGCCTCTCCGCACAGGCGCTTGAACGAGAAGACGGCGACGCCCTTCAGGCTCTTGGGCACGTGCAGCATCCGCCCGCCGCCGACGTCGATCTCCTCGGCTGGCACCTTGGCGCGGTCCTCGACCGGATAATCGGTCAGCTGGAAAAAAGCTTCGCTCAGCGCCGTGGTTGCCTCGGGGCCATTGGGAACGTGCCAGACGTCGACGCCGGTCAGCCGCTCGAGCCGGTAGTCGGTTGCGCCATTGACCTCGGCGACAAGCATCCGTTTCTCGATCAGCTCGATGAAAGGCAGGAACAGCTCGCGGTTGAGCCCGTCCTTGTAGAGGTCGCGCGGCGGCCGGTTGGAGGTGGTGACGACCCTGACGCCTTCCTCCAGGAGCTTCCCGAACAGCCGCGACAGGATCATCGCGTCGGCCGGGTTGGTGACCTGCATCTCGTCGAAGCAGAGCAGCTTCGCCTCGACGGCGATCTGCTCGGCGACCGGTTCGATCGGGTCTCCGGCCTCGCTCTCGCGGGCCTTGCGGAGGCGCTCGTGGGTCTCGAGCATGAACTCGTGGAAGTGCACCCGGCGCTTGGGCTCGACGTCGATATGGGCGAAGGCCAAGTCCATCAGCATCGACTTGCCACGTCCGACCCCGCCCCAGAGATAGACGCCGGCAGGTCCCCTGCCGCCCGAGCCGAACAGGCGTGAGAACAGTCCGGGCTGGTCGTGCAGGCAAGCTGCCAGCCGGTCGAGCGCGCCAACCGCCTGTTGCTGGGCCGCATCAGGCTTGAGCTCGCCCGCTTTCAGCAGCCGGTCGTAAGCGGCCCTGACCGGCCCGGTCATGCCGAAGGGTTGCGTTCGCGGATGCGCTTCAGCGTGCCGGCGAAGCTGTAGCAGGGCTCTCCGTCCTGCCGGACCACGCCCTGCATGAAGGCCAGGCTGCGGGTCTGGCGGACCAGCTCGACCTCGGCCTCGAGCGGGGGCCCTGGGCGGCCGCGCGCAAGGAAATGTGTCGTGAGGTCCAGGGTCACGTAGTGCCCGCGCTGCATCCCGGCGCACAGGCCGCCAGCGAACAGCGACATGTCGATGAAGCTCATCACCGCGCCGCCATGGATCGAGCCGCCCATGTTCGTGAGTTGGTCGGTTGGGAAGATGCGAGTGCGGGCGCGGCCCTCTCCATCCGGCCTGAACAGCAGCCGCCCGGTCGCCGCGGCGAAGCTGCCGCGCGGGAAGTCGCCCCAGCTGAACCAGCCCTCGTGTTCGGCATCCGGCGTCGCGCCGACCGGAAGCCCGACATCCTCCATCAACTCGGAAGAGGCCTCATGCTGCTCGCTCACGCCGTCCGTTCGGCAATGAGCTTCTTGGTTTCCGCGATCGCCTTCGCCGGGTTCAGTCCCTTGGGACACACGTTGGCGCAGTTCATGATCGTGTGGCAGCGATAGAGGCGGAACGGATCCTCGAGATTGTCGAGCCGGTCGCCGGTCGCTTCGTCGCGGCTGTCGGCGAGCCAGCGATAAGCCTGGAGCAGGATCGCGGGGCCAAGGAACTTGTCCGCGTTCCACCAATAGCTCGGACAGCTCGTGGAGCAGCAGAAGCACAGGATGCACTCGTAGAGGCCGTCGAGCCTGGCCCTGTCCTCCGGTGACTGCAGCCGCTCTCGCGACGGCGCCGGGGTCGCGGATTTCAACCACGGCTGGATCGACGCATATTGGGCATAGGCGTGGGTCAGGTCTGGGACGAGGTCCTTGACCACTTCCATGTGGGGCAGCGGCGTAATCTGAACCTCGCCCTTGATGTCGGCGATGGCGGTCGTGCAGGCGAGGCCATTGCGGCCAGCCATGTTCATCGAGCACGATCCGCAGATGCCCTCGCGGCACGAGCGGCGGAAGGTCAGGGTCGGGTCGATCTCGTTCTTGATCTTGATGAGCGCGTCGAGGACCATCGGTCCCGTCTTGTCCAGGTCGATCGTGAAGCGATCGTAGCGCGGGTTGGCGCCGCTGTCGGGGTCGTAGCGGTAGATCTTGAACGTCTTCAGCCGCTTGCCCGCCTCGGCGGGGTGCTGGCGGCCCTTGGTGATCCTGCTGTTCTTGGGAAGCGTGAATTCGGCCAAGCTGAATGCTCCTTGCTTGGGGCGAGCCGCTAGCACGCGTCGGCAGGCTTTTCAAAAGTCGTGAAACTTCGGCAGGACCGGCCGCGGCGCCGATCGCCGCGGCCTCGCCGGCGTCTAGCGGAGCAGTGCGCCGATCACCTGCTCGATCAGCATGGTTCTGGGATCGACGGCATAGATGTAGCCGTCGCTGTAATAATATCGATACCGATCGCTCAGCCGATATTGGTGCCGAACTCGCCACGGAATGCGACCGTAGCTGTAGTAGACGGCGTATCCCGGATGGTATCGCTGGCCGCGAGCGAACCGGGCGTGATGGCGATGCCAGTCATGGCCGCGATGCCGGTCGTGATCGTGACGATAGTCGTGGCGGTCGCGGTCTCGCCGATGGTGCTCGGCACGCCCCTCCCAATGGCGTGCATGCTGGTGCGCGCGCTGCTGGTTGTGACGGTGGTCGTGCTTCTCACGCGCCGCCGCCGGGCCGCCAATCGCGAGCACTGTGGCGCCGGCGAGCAGGAAAATCGCTTTCATCTGGTCGTCCTTTCAGAGGGTCCTCGTCAGCCAACGTTCCCCGGCTCGATTGGTTACCTCCCAGCATGAAGGCCGCCCGGCATCGCCGGACGGCCTTCCAAGATGCTGTGACGTCGATCAGGGAACGGCGATGACGCGCGTCACGCGATAGGAATGCGGGTTGACGACGTAGATGTGCCCATTCTGGTTCACATAGCGCCAGTCGTGGTTCAGGTGGTACCGGGTGACGACCGGCTGCGGCAGCGTGCTGTAGTCGGTCCAGGCGTAGTTCGGCGCGAAGCGATAGCCGACGTTCCAGGCGCCGTCCCTGTCCCGGTGCCAACCGCGATGCCAGCCGTTGTTCCAGGCAACGCAGTGACCGTGTCGCCAGGCATGGCAATGGCGCGCTTCGGCAGGCACCGAGCTCATGGCAACGGCGGCTGCGCCCAGCGCCAGGATGGTCTTGATCATGAATCCTCTCCAATAAATCTTCGGACAGTTTGCAAACGAGCCGGGCGCGAGCGCAGTTGCGCGCTTCGCCGAAGGTTACACCCATTTAATCTTGGCCGCCGCGGCTTCCCCGCGGTTGCGGCATGAAGGTCACCTCGCTAATCGGGCGCCGCGCTCGACAAGCGGCGACTCCCATCCCCGGCCGCCGCTGCAGACAAACACGGAAAGGCTCAGACCCGGCTCATGGCTCGGAAGAAAATCGCGCTCATCGGCGCCGGAATGATCGGCGGCACCCTGGCTCACCTCGCGGCAATGCGCGAGCTTGGCGACATCGTCCTCTTCGACGTGGTCGAGGGCGTTCCCGAGGGCAAGGCGCTCGACATCGCCCAGGCCGGCCCGGTCGACGACTTCGACGCCAAGCTCAAGGGCACGTCCAACTACGCCGACATCGCCGGGGCGGACGTCTGCATCGTCACCGCCGGAATCCCGCGCAAGCCGGGCATGAGCCGCGACGACCTTTTGAAGACCAACCTGAACGTGATGAAGGCGGTCGGCGAGGGCATCAAGGCGAATGCTCCCAACGCCTTCGTCATCTGCATCACCAACCCGCTCGACGCGATGGTGTGGGCGCTTCGCGAATTCTCCGGCCTTCCGCACAACATGGTCGTCGGCATGGCCGGCGTCCTCGACAGCGCCCGCTTCCGCCACTTCCTCGCCGAGGAGTTCAGCGTCAGCGTAGAGGACGTCACCGCCTTCGTTCTCGGCGGCCACGGCGACACGATGGTCCCGGTCGTCGAATATTCGACCGTCGCCGGAATTCCGATCCCCGACCTCGTCAAGATGGGCTGGACGACGCAGGACAAGGTCGACGCCATCGTCAAGCGCACGCGCGGCGGCGGCGGCGAGATTGTCGCGCTGCTGAAGACCGGCTCCGCCTTCTACGCCCCCGCGACTAGCGCCATCGCGATGGCCGAGAGCTATTTGAAGGACAAGAAGCGCGTCCTCCCAGCGGCTGCGAACCTCACTGGGCAATATGGCGTCGACAATCTCTACGTCGGCGTTCCGGTCGTGATCGGCGCCGGCGGCGTCGAGCGCATCGTCGAGATCGAGCTCAAGGACGAGGCCAAGGCCAACTTCCAGGTCAGCGTCGACGCGGTCAAGGAGCTGCTGGCGGCCTGCAAGCAGATCGACGGAAGCTTGGCTTAGGACGGCTAGAATGCTCTCGCTGTTTCTCGCTCCGGTATTAGCCGGCCTGACGCCGAGCCAGGCAGCGTTCACTGCCTTCCAAATGGCATGCAGCAAAGGCGAGTTGAAGCTGGACCCTTCCGAAGCGAAGATAACGAGAACTCATCGCCGCTCGTGGTCCTGGCCGCTGAGCGAATGGGGTGACCCGACATCGGTGACGAAGATCGATCTGACTTATCCGAACGACACGACGATCGACATCGCCACTTATGACGCGAGGCTTCCGCAACAGATCGCGACAGCTTG
>NZ_JAFAVR010000210.1 GCF_019242355.1 Sphingomonas sp.
GGCTCAGCCCGTTGAGGTCGCGCAGAATCTCGCGGTGCGACGGCTCGAGCGCTCCGAACAGGCCCGCTGAAGTCGTTTCGAGATCATCGATGTCGCTGATCACATTCTCGCGGATCAGGCGGATTTCGTCGCGATCGAAGACCAGCAACGGGACGTCCGGCGGCAACCGGTGACGAAGCTCGTAACAGGCCTGGCGCAGGCTGGCCCGGGCCTGCTCAACGGCGCGGCCGTCCCAGAGCAGCTCCGCCAGACTGTCGCGGGCGGCAACGCGGGGGGTCAGCGCAAGATAGGCGATGAGGCCCTTTGACTTCCGACTGAGGCCGACGATCGGGCGGCCATCACCGTCGTACAGCGAGAAATTGCCGAACAGCCTTAGCCGGTACGGCTTCGCGGCTACGGCCTGGTCGCTGGCTTGCCCCCACTCGAACATCGCCTAACCCCTTGCCGGAACGATCGCAGCAATTCGGCGGATTGGTCGGTAAGGCGACATTCTACGCGCCTTTCAGGCGTTTGACAACGAATTAACGGCTGTTTGACGAGCTCCTGACGCTGATTTTGACGGCTGCATCCTAGCCATCTTCACGCGAGCGCACACCGCGTTCGTCAACTTCAGTCAGTTGAGCGGAGGTATCGTCATGAAACTTGCACTGCGAGCGTCTTGCGTCGCGATCATTATGGCCGGCGGTCTCGCCGCCACGCCGGCTTGGGCCTGCGGAAGCGCGCCCAGCGTGCAGCCCGCTGCCTATCAGCAAAGCGGAGCCTCCCTGTTCCATCCGGCATTCTTCCAGAACAACGACGGCGTCGCCATCGCCGGGATGTGGTCGTTCAGGATGATCTCCGGGGGCCAGACCGTCGATTTCGGTTATACGGAGTGGCATCCGGATGGTACCGAGCTCATGAACAGCGGCGGCCGCGCACCGGCAACGGGAAACTTCTGCATGGGCGTGTGGAAGCAGACCGGAACAAACACGTACCATCTGAACCACTGGGCGCTGAGCTATGACTCGTCGTCGGGCGCTCTCAATGCCAAGGTGAACCTGAAGGAAGACGTCACGCTCGACTCGCGCGCGCTGAGATACAGCGGAACGTTCACGATGGACGTCTACGATCCCAACACCAATGCTGTCGTGCAGCATGCCCATGGACAGGTCGTCGGCCTAAGGGTAACTGCCAATTGAGTTCGACGTGCGGCCCGGCGCTTGCGCCGGGCCGCCGCCGACAATCGCTGTGCTAATTCGTAGCTTTCCTATGGCGTTCGTGGCGTTGCTGTCGGCTGGTACGGCAAGCAGCGCCGACGCGCAGGTCCTGGGCGGCGCTCCCAGCTGGTTCCAGATGCATCCCGCGCCGGCCCCGACCACCACCGGATCTCCAACCGCGCCCGGACAGGGCGTTCTCCCGGTCGAGGCGCCCGCGCCCGAAGGACTGATCGCGGAGGCCGGAGAGACGTTCGAGGTCGTGCCGCTCAAATATGCCGACGTCAGCGAGATCGTCGGACTCCTCACCGGCAATTCGAGCGTCAAGCCGAACGACGAATTCTCGCCGGAGGAGCCAAACTTCGGTTCATCGGGCTCTCAGAGCTACTGGGGCGGCACAAGCGGCGCGCTGCCGACGACTTCCACGGTGAGCGTCACGGGCGGATCGGTCGTCGACAACGAACCAATCGGCCAGGTCTTCGACGGAACGATCGGCATCGACCGCCGATTGAACGCGGTGGTTCTGCGCGGCTCGCCCGAGCGGCTCGCCGAGATCAAGCACGAAATCGCGCAGCTCGACGTGCCCGTGACCAGCGTCGTGCTCGAGACCGAGTTCGTCGAGCTGAGCCAGACCGGGGCCCGCAATCTTGGCCTCGACTTCACGAACGGCAACGACCAGATGGGCAGCCTCTCGGTGACCTATTCGAGGGGCTTTCCCGGAGTCGAGGACACGCCGCACATCGGCGGCTTCGCGGCCAATTTCCAGGTCGCCCTCTATGCCCAGATCTCGAAGGGGCAGGGGCGCATTGTGTCCAAGCCGCGAATCTCGGCGCAAAGCGGAACGACCGCCAAGATCATCACCGGCGACGCGCTGCCGATCCTGACGTCCATTGCGATCTCGGGCGTCAACGCGGTCCAGCAGCAGGTCCAGTACGTGAACGTCGGGGTGACCCTCCAGATCGCGCCGAGGGTCAGCGCCGACGGCTATGTCACGGCGCACGTCTTCGCTGTCGTCTCGAGCGTCAGCGGCTATTCGCAGGGCTATCCGACCATCAGCCAGCGCGAGGCCTCGACCTCGGCGACGGTCAAGGACGGCGAGACTTTCATCATTGGCGGCCTGACGCAGGAAACCAACATCTCCAACAAGAGCCGGCTACCGGTGCTCGGCTATATCCCGCTGCTCGGGTCGCTCTTCACGGTCGAGCACAGCAACAAGATCAACGACGACCTCTATATCGTCGTCACACCGCATATCGTCCGTCCGCTCGCGCGTCCGGCGACGAACGGTTGACCAGGCCCGAGCGCTTGCCCTAGCAAGTGACGCGATGATTCCGCGCAAGTCCATCTCCGCCGCTTCCGATGGCCGCCGCTGGTGGCGCTCCGCGTTCCTTGCGGCGCGATGGCGCGACTGATCGACTGACCCGATCATCGACTGCCCGCCCGCCGCCGGCGGGCTTTTTTGTGCCCGCGATCTTCAAGGACGCCGACCATGTTGACCACTGCCCAGGCAAGCGAGACTGATCCTGCTGCGTCGCTTCCTGTCCCGAACCCGCTTCCCAAGCTGCTGACCGGCGAGGATTTGCCGATCGAGGATTCCGAGCACCTGTTCGAACGACTGGTCGTCGGCAAGCTCGAGCCGGCCGAGATCGCAGGCATGCTGATCGCGCTCAGGATGAAGGGAGAAACGGCGGAGGAGATGATCGGGGCCGCGCGGGCATTGTCGGCCGCGGCCCTGCCGTTCGACCGGCCTGATTATCTCTATGCGGATTGCTGTGGGACGGGAGGCGACGGATCGGGGCTGATCAATGTCTCGACCGCGAGCGCCTTCGTTGCGGTCGCTTGCGGGCTTCCGGTCGCGAAGCATGGCAATCGCAGCATCAGCTCCCGCTGCGGATCGGCGGACGTGCTGGAGGCGGTCGGGGCGAATATCGAGATCTCGCCCGAAAAAGCGCGCGAGACGCTCGATACGACAGGGTTCTGCTTCCTTTTCGCGCCCGCTTACCACCCGGGTATGAAGCATGCGGCGCTGGTGAGGCGCCAACTCGAGGTGCGGACGATCATGAATTTGCTGGGGCCGTGCATTAATCCGGCGCGGCCGCCGGTGCAGTTGCTCGGCGTCGCCGATCCGAAGATGCTGCGCCGGATCGCTCTGACCCTTGAGGCCGTCGGCGTTCACGAAGCGCTCGTGGTTCACGGCTCCGGCCTCGATGAAGTCGCGCTCCACGCCGAGACGCGGGCCCTTCGGCTTTCAGGCGGCGTTATCGAGGAGATCGAGATCACTCCGGAGGACGCGGGGCTAGAACGCGCGCCGCTGAAGGTGGTGACTGGCGGCGACGTCGCCGAGAATGCGGCGCGCTTCGAGGCGCTTCTCGCGGGACGCGGCGGCAAGGCCGAGGAGGATATAGTGGTGCTCAATACAGCGGCGCTGCTGACGACGGCAGGCAAGGCCACAACCCTTCGCGAGGGCGCCGCGCGAGCGCGCGAGGCGATTGCATCCGGAGCGGCAAGCGGGGCGCTGCGCGCTTTCGTCGAGGCCAGCCATGGCTGAAGGCATCCTCGGCGAGATCGTCGCCCGCAAGCGGGACGACCTCGTGGTCCGCTATCATGGCGTTTCGCTGGACGTGCTGCGCACTGCCGCCGAGCGCACCGACCGAAGCCTGGCCGCTGCGATCGCCAAGCCGGGCGCGCGCTTCATTCTCGAAATCAAGAAGGCATCGCCGTCCGAGGGGACGATCAACCCGGCCGCCGACGTCGGTGCGGTCGCGACGGCTTATGCGCCCGTTGCGGACGCGCTCAGCGTGCTCGCCGATTCCGCTTATTTCGGCGGCTCAGTGGAGGATGTGGCAAGCGCCCGCCGGCATTTCGACGGGCCGATCCTCGCGAAGGATTTCTTCGTGGACCTGCGGCAGGTTGCAGAGGTGCGGGCCGCCGGAGCGGATGCGATCCTGGTGATGCTGTCGGTCCTGGACGACGAGGCGGCGCGCGCGATGATCGACGAAGCCTCGCGGTTCGGCATGGAGGCGCTGGTCGAGGTTCATGACGAGGCGGAGATGCGGCGCGCGCTCGGTCTCGATGCAATGCTGATCGGCATTAACAATCGGAATCTGCGCGACCTGTCGATTCACTTGTCGACGACAGAACGGTTGGCGAGCATGGCGCCGGACCATCTGCTGGTATCGGAATCGGGCATCGGAAGTCGAGCGGACGTGGAACGGCTCGCCGGGCATGTCGATGGCTTCCTCGTCGGCACCACGCTGATGCGATCGGCCGATCCGGGATTAGCTGCGCGCGAGCTTGTGTTCGGCCGCGTCAAGCTGTGCGGCCTGAACCGGCCCGAGGATATTGGCGCCGCAGCGCCTGCGACCTTCGCCGGCTTCGTGTTCGTGCCGGGAACGCCGCGCGCGGTCACCGTGGAGGAAGCCGCTCCGCTGATCGGGGCGGCGCGCGCGGCCGGGATGCTGCCGGTTGGCGTATTCAGGGATGCACCAGTTGGGATCGTCGCCGATGCGGCAACGCTGCTCAACCTGCATGCGGTGCAGCTGCACGGGCAGGAGGCTGCGGGGTATCTGCTGGCGTTGCGGAGCCAGCTGCCCGACGAGATGGAGATCTGGACGGCAGCGAGCGTCGGCGCCGGCGTCCCCGAGGGCGGAAACGGTGACCGGACCGTGTTCGACAATGCGAGCGGCGGTTCCGGCCAGGCGTTCGACTGGGCCGCGGTCGAGGGTCATCCCGATCTCGCCAGAAGCCTGATCGCCGGCGGGATCGGTGCGCACAACGCCCATGCCGCTCGGCAGCTTGGCGCCTATGCGATCGATGTCGGCTCGGCGGTCGACCTGGTCCCCGGCGTGAAATCGCCGGAGAAGATCGCGGCGCTGTTCGAGGCGCTGCGGGCACCGTCCAGACAGAAGGTCGCCGCATGCGCCTGAGCGGCCGGTTCGGCCGGTTTGGCGGCTGCTATGTTCCCGAGATCCTCGTTCCCGCACTCGAACAGCTCGAGGGCGCGTTCCTAGATGCGCAGGATGACCCCGCGTTTGCGGCGGAGCTCAACGCGCTGCTCTCCGATTACGCGGGGCGGCCGACTCCGCTGACGCGCTGCCGCAACCTGCCGCCGAACATCTACCTCAAGCGCGAGGACCTGCTCCACGGCGGCGCGCACAAGACCAATCAGGTACTTGGGCAGGGCTTGCTGGCGAAGCGCATGGGAAAGACGCGGCTGATCGCCGAGACGGGCGCGGGCCAGCACGGCGTCGCGACCGCGATCGTCGGCGCGCTACTTGGGTTCGAGACCGTCATCTACATGGGCGCCGAGGACGTCGAACGGCAGCAGCTGAACGTCTTCCGGATGCAGCTGATGGGCGCGACGGTTGTGCCGGTGGAAAGCGGCGGCCGTACTCTCAAGGACGCGATCAACGAAGCGCTGCGCGACTGGTCTGCGAACTTCGAGACCACCCATTATTTGCTCGGCACGGCGGCCGGGCCGCATCCTTTCCCGACCATGGTTCGCGAGTTCCAGCGGATCATCGGCCGCGAGGCGCGGGCGCAGATGCTGGACAAGATTGGCCGGCTGCCCGACGCGGTGGTCGCCTGCGTCGGCGGCGGGTCGAACGCGATCGGGCTGTTCGCGGATTTCATCGACGACGGCGGCGTGCGCCTGATCGGGGTCGAAGCTGCCGGCAAGGGGCTCGACGGGGTGGAGCATGGCGCTACTCTGATCCGGGGCCGGCCGGGGATTCTCCACGGGGCCGAGACCTACCTGCTTCAGGACCGCGAAGGGCAGATCGACGATACCTGGTCGGTGTCCGCAGGCCTCGATTACCCGGGCGTCGGACCGGAGCATTCTCATCTCAAGGATTCCGGGCGTGCCGAATATGTGGGCGCGACCGACGACGAGGCGCTCGCCGCGTTCAAGGCACTTGCGGAGAATGAGGGCATCCTCTGCGCATTCGAATCCGCGCATGCGCTCGCGCATGCATTGAGGCTTGCGGAGGAGGAGCCGGACAGCGTGATCCTCGTCGGCCTGTCGGGCAGGGGGGACAAGGACGTCGCTCAGGCGCAGCAGCTGATCGGGCCGTCGGCATGAGCCGCTATGCCGCGATGTTCGACCGGCTTGGCGCGAAGCGCGAGGCTGCGTTCGGCGCGTTTCTGATGCTGGGTGACCCCGGCATCGAGACTTGCGCCCGGCTGCTTGACACGGTCGTCGAGGGGGGCGCGGACATGATCGAGGTCGGCTTTCCCTTCTCAGACCCAGTGGCGGACGGACCGGTGATCCAGGCTGCGGGGCAGCGGGCTCTGGCGGCGGGCGTGAAGGTCGGCGACTGCTTCGAACTGATCGCGGGGTTTCGGCGGCGGCATCCGAATGTACCGGTGGGCATCCTGACCTACGCCAATCTGGTGATGGCGCGGGGCGGGTTTGCTCGAGACGCGGCGGAGGCCGGTGCCGACAGCCTGCTCATCGCCGACGTGCCGACGCTGGAAATCGAGCCATTTGCGAAGCAGATGGAGCAAGCAGGGATCGAGCCGGTGCTGATCGCCGCCGCCAACACGCCGAACGCGGCGCTTGCCCGAGTGGCGGCACTGTCGAAGGCCTACACCTATTGTGTCAGCCGCGCGGGGATCACCGGTACGCACTCGGGCGGGACCTTCGACGCCACGCTGCCGGCGAAGCTCCGGGAGCTAGGCGCTCCGCCGCCAGTCTTCGGCTTCGGCATCTCGAGACCCGAGCATGTGCGCCAGGCGATCGAGGCGGGTGCGGCTGGCGTGATCTCAGGCTCCGCGATTGTGGACTGCGCGGCTCGCGGCGGCGACGTTGCCGCGCTGGTCCGGTCCCTCAAGGACGCAACACGGAACGACTCTTCGCCGCAATGATTGAATCGCCTCTGCAACGGAGGCGAGATAATGGCGGCGCGACCGATCTGGCGAGGGCAAATCCGGCTGGCCCTGGTGTCTATTCCTGTCGAGCTCTACTCGGCGACCAGAAGCGGCGCTGCGATCCAGTTCCATCAGGTCCATGAGCCGACCGGCAAACGGATCAAATATGAAAAAGTGGTGCCTGGCGTGGGGCCAGTCGACACCGACGAGATCGTCAAGGGCTACGAGGTTTCCAAAGGCCATTACGTCCTGCTCGAGCCGGAAGAAATCGAGGCGGTGAAGCTGGAGAGCCGCAAGACGCTCGACCTCGTCCAGTTCGTCGACGTGGACGGCATCGACGCCATGTATTTCGACCGCCCCTATTTCATCGTGCCCGCCGACGACCTCGCCGAAGAGGCATTCATCGTGCTTCGCGACGCGCTTCGGGCGGCGAAGAAGGTCGGCGTCGGCCAGCTGGCGATGCGCGGGCAGGAATATGTCGTCGCGATCAAGCCGTGCGGCCGCGGCATGCTGCTCGAAACGCTGCGCTACTCGGACGAGGTCAACAAGGCGCAATCCTATTTTCGCGAGATCGGCGACGAGAAGCCGGACGCGGACCTGCTCGACATGGCCTCAATGCTGATCGAGCGGAAGGCCGGCAAGTTCGACCCGAGCGAGTTCCACAACCGCTACGTCGATGCGCTCCACGAGCTCATCAAGGAGAAGCAGCGCGCGAAGGGCGAGAAGGTGATCCAGGACCCGGACGCGGACGCCCCGCCTCCCAAGGGCTCCAACGTCGTCGACCTCATGGCCGCGCTGAAGCGAAGCCTGGGTAATGCGGACGAGGGTGCGGGCGCCAACGACAATGCGGGCGCGAAGAAGAAACCGGCGGCCGCGAAGAAGCCGACGCCCGCGAAAAAAACGGCTTCGGCACGCAAGCGGGCTTGAGCCATGCCCCCGCGCGTGCCCCTCGACATCCAGACCTACAACAAGAAGCGCGATTTCTCGAAGACCAGGGAGCCCAAGGGCCGCAAGCTGAAGGGGAAGGGCGACAGCTTCGTCGTCCAGAAGCACGATGCCTCGCGGTTGCACTGGGACTTCCGGCTGGAGCTGGATGGTGTGCTGAAGAGCTGGGCGGTGCCGAAGGGGCCGAGCCTCGACCCCGGCCAGAACCGATTGGCCATGCGGACCGAGGACCATCCGCTGGACTATGGCGATTTCGAGGGGACGATCCCGGCCGGCGAATATGGCGGCGGGACGGTGATGCTGTGGGACCAGGGGCGCTGGATTCCCGAGCCGACCAAGGACCCACGCAAGACGATCGAGGAAGGCCACCTCCACTTCACGCTCGAGGGCGAGCGGATGAAGGGCGAGTGGGTCATGTTCCGGCTGAAGCCCAAGCCCGGCGAGAAGGCGGAGCCGTGGATGCTGAAAAAGGTCAGCGACGACTTCGCCGATGCCGACGACGGCGATGCCCTGGTCGACAATTGCATGACCAGCGTGACTACCGACCGGACGATGGCGGAGATTGCGGCGGGCGAGGACGTCTGGCGCTCGAACCGCGGCGGCCAGAAGGGCGGCCGCGGCAAGAAGTCGGCGGGGAAAGCGCCGCCGGAATTCGTCGACCCGCAGCTCGCGACCTTGGTCGACGAGGTGCCGACCGGCAACGGCTGGATCCACGAGTATAAATATGACGGCTATCGCCTGCTGCTGGCGATCGGCGACGGCGTGGCGACGGCCTGGACGCGCAACGCCAAGGACTGGAGCGACAAGTTCAAGCCGCTGGTGAAGGCCGCGGCGAAGCTGCCGCCCGGCTGCCTGCTCGATGGCGAGGCGGCGGCGCTGGACGACGACGGCAGGCCGAGCTTTCAGCTGCTCCAATCGACGCTCAAGGACGCGAAGGGCGCCAACCTCGTCTTCTACGCCTTCGACCTGCTGTTCGACCGCGGCGAGGACATCCGCAAGCTGCCCAACATCGAGCGCAAGGAGCGTCTGGCCACGCTCCTCGAAGGTGTGTCACCACCGATCATCTACGGCGACCATGTCGTTGGCCGTGGCGAAGCCTTGTTCGCGGAGGTCTGCAAGCAGCGCGGCGAAGGCATCATCTCGAAAAAGGCCGACGCTCCCTATCGCGGCACCCGGACCCGCGACTGGCTGAAGATCAAGTGCATCCAGCGGCAGGAATTCGTCATCGTCGGCTGGTCGGAAAGCGACAAGAGGCGTGGCTTCCGCTCGCTGCTGCTGGGCCTGCGCGACGGCAAGGCGCTGACCTATGCCGGCAAGGTCGGCACCGGCTTCAATGCCAAATCGATCGACGATCTGATGGAGCGAATGGAGCCGCTGGCCGTCGACAAGGCGCCGCTCGAGGTCCCGCGCGCCGACCGCCGGGGCGCACATTTTATCAAGCCTGAGATGGTCGCCGAGATCGCCTTCACCGAGTTCACCGGAGACGGCATCCTCCGCCACCCGAGTTTTCTCGGCCTGCGCGAGGACAAGCCGGCGTCGCAGGTCGTGCGCGAAACGCCGAAGCATCTCGAGCAAAAGGAACGGCAAGGCGACCGGCCGACCGCCGAAAGTCTCGGAATTCGCATCAGCAATCCCGATCGCGCGATCTTTCCCGACGAGGGCCTGACGAAGCTGCACCTTGCCGATTATTACGCGGCGATCGATCCGCTGATCATGATCGACGCCGCGCGGCGGCCCATGACGCTAATCCGCTGTCCCCAGGGCCGCGCGAAGAAATGCTTCTTCCAGAAGCATGACAGCGGCACGATGGGCGAGGACGTGAAGCGTGTTCCGATCCGTGAGAAGGATGGCTCGCTCCAGGACTATCTTTATTTTGACGGGATCAAGGGCCTGCTGTCTTGCGTGCAGATGGGTGCGATCGAATTCCACGGCTGGGGCAGCAAGGTCGAGAAGGTCGAATATCCCGACCGGCTGGTGTTCGACCTAGATCCCGACGTCGGGCTCGACTTCGCCAAGGTGAAGAAGGCTGCGGTGCGCTTGAAGGAGCTGCTTGCCGATCTTGGCCTCGAAACCTTCCCGTTGCTGTCAGGCGGCAAGGGCATTCACGTCGTTGCCCCGTTGGATCAGTCGCGCGACTGGCCGGCGGTCAAGAGTTTCGCCGAGCGCTTCAGCCGCGCCATCGCCGAGGCCGAGCCCGAGATGTTCACCGCTAACATCCGCAAGGTGCAGCGCCAGGGCCGCATCTTCCTCGACTGGCTGCGCAACCAGCGCGGCGCGACGGCGGTGATGCCTTACAGCGCCCGCGCCCGTGAAGGCGCGCCGGTGTCCGCGCCGATCGGCTGGGAAGAGCTCGACCGCTACGATAGTGGCCATCACTTCAGCATCCGAGACGCCGACGAACTTCTCGACCGGGCAGGCTCGAAGCTGCTGGCGGGGTGGGGCCGAGCGAAGCAGTCGCTGCCGAACGCATAGCGCCGCTAAACAACAATAGTCTCAACGCGTTAACCATGTGCTTCATCGTTAACGCATCAGGTAACCGGCAGATAACTCGGCCGTTCATCTGAGCGACAGGAAAATCCTAACACCCTGTCTTCCGGGGAAAACCCGGGCGAGCGCGTCCGCGCTCCGGTTTGAAGGGAATATCGATGAATTTGCGAGCACTCGCCGCCTTCGCGGCAGTGACCCTCTGCGCGTCCGCTTCCGGCGCGGAGGCTACGACCTACAAGTTCGCCGTGCTCGGCGACATGGGAAACACCGTGAATGCGACCGCGGTCGCAAAGCTCGTCGCCACGAACCTCGGCCCGAGCGACATCGTCATGCTGGTCGGCGACGATTGCTACAACAGCGCACCGAGTTTCGCCACCCAGGTCGGCTCGCGTTACGGCGTGTTTCGACAGTCGGGTCGGCTCTATTCGGCGCTCGGCAATCACGAGGTCAGCGACGCCTGCGGCGGCGGCAGCTACGCCAAGAACTACTTCAGCTATTTCGCGAGGCCGGGGAACGGGCGCTATTACACGTTCCGGGATGGCCCTGTGCAGTTTTTCGTCGCCAACAGCGAAGAAGTCACCGACGGCAACGGCAAGACTTCCAAGCAGGCGGCCTGGATGCGCGCCCAGATCGCGGCCTCGACGGCTCCGTGGAAGATCTGCGTTTTCCATCGCAGCGCCTACAGCTCGGGAAGCGAGCATGGATCGACCACTTACATGCAGTGGGGTTGGGAGAATTGGGGGATCGACGGGTGCTTTGCCGGTCATGACCACGATTATGAGCGGGTCGTCGTCAACCCGGCGGCGAAGGGCGGCCAGGGCGTCAGCTTCTGGACATGCGGCCTTGGCGGCGATGACTACCGCCCGTTCCGGTCGACTCCGGTCGCCGGCAGCCGAGCGCGTTACACCGGCGGTTACGGCGCCTGCTTCGTCACTGCCGACGCGAAGACGCTGAAGGTCGAGTTCAAGACCACGGCGGGCAAGATCATGGATACGATGATCCTGACGAAGTGACCGACGGCGCCGTGCTTGCCGAGGGTCGGAGCGCGCCCTAGCGTCGGTCGATGCGCACATTCGCGGTCCCGTTGCTGTTCCTCCTTGCCGCCGCGTCACCGCCGGAGCTTGGCCGGTGGCGCGGCGAGGCGGTGCGGGTCACCATCACCCGCGATGACTGGGGCATCGCTCATGTGCACGGAGCGACGGACGCCGACGCGGTGTTTGGGATGATGTATGCGCAGGCTGAGGATGATTTCCCCCGGATCGAGGCGAACTACCTGACTAACCTCGGCCGAACCGCTGAGGCCGAGGGCGAATCCGCGATCTGGCAGGACTTGAGGGCGCGGCTTTACGTCAGCGAGACGGAGCTAAGGGCGGACTATGCGCGCAGTCCGACCGCGATGCGGCGGCTGATGGACGCGTGGGCGGACGGGCTGAACTATTATCTGGCGGCTCACCCGAAGGTGCGACCACGGGTGCTTCACCGGTTCGAGCCCTGGATGGCGTTGAGCTTCACTGAAGGAAGCATCGGCGGAGACATCGAGCGGATCGACTTGAAGGGGCTGGAGGCGTTCTACGGCGGCGCCAGCGCGAAGCTCCAGGCTGGGCGTAGACGCAATCCGGCCGTGCGCGCGAGCCGGTCCGATCCCATCGACCGGGAGCGGCAGGGCTCGAACGGGATCGCGATTGCGCCGAAGCTGACCACCGCCGGCAAGACCCTGTTGCTCATCAATCCGCACACGAGCTGGTATTTCCGTTCCGAGCAGCAGGTGACCAGCGACGAGGGCCTGAACGTCTATGGCGCCGCCACCTGGGGGCAGCTGTTCATCTACCAGGGATTCAATGCGCACGCCGGCTGGATGCACACTTCGAGCGGCGTCGACAGCGTTGACGAGTTCGCGGAGCGGATCGAGCGCCGTGGTGGCCGCCATTGTTACCGCTACGGACGGACCTGTCGGCCGCTTCGGTCACGCTTGGTCACGATCCGCTATCGGAAGGCCGACGGCGCGTTCGCGGAGCGCAGGTTCATGGTCTGGACGACGCATCACGGCCCGATCGTTCGCCGCGATGAAGACGGGCGCCCGATCGCGTTCGCGATGATGGATCGGCCGGTCGAGGCGCTGGAGCAGAGCTTCCTTCGAACCAAGGCGACCGATCTCGCCTCCTTCTTGCGGATCGCCGAGTTGAAGGCGAACAGCTCCAACGATACGATCTTCGCTGACGACAGCGGCGAGGTCGCCTATCTGCATCCGCAATTCGTACCGCGCCGCGATGACAGATTCGATTATACGGAGCCGGTCGACGGCAGCGATCCCCGCACGGACTGGCACGGGCTGCATGCCCTGAGCGAGCTGCCGAGTGTGCTGGCGCCACCGAACGGCTGGGTGCAGAACACGAATGCATGGCCGTACCGGGCCGCCGGGGCGTACAGCCCCGATCCCGCGCGCTTTCCGAAGTACATGGACATGGACGGCGAGAATTTCCGTGGGCTCCATGCGCTCGCCCTGCTCCAGGGGAGCAGCGGCTGGACGCTGGATCGGCTGCAGGCGGCAGCGTTCGATAAGTATCAGCCGGGCTTCGCAATCCTCATCCCTTCGTTGATCCGCGCCTATGACACGCTTGGCGCGAGGGATGCGCGCGCCGCCCGCTTGGCGGGACCGATCCGCATGCTTCGCGGCTGGGACGATCGATGGAGTGCAAGCTCCGTCGCCCAGACGCTGGCGATGACCTGGGGCGCGCTGCTTCGCAAATCGCTGAAGGCGCCAGCGGATGAGCCGTCCAACAAGAAGATGATGCGCCTGGAACGCGACACGAGCGCCGACGACAAGCTCCGCGCGCTGGACGCGGCGGTGACGAGCCTGACTGAGGATTTTGGCCGATGGCAGGTGCCCTGGGGCGAGCTCAACCGGGCGCAGCGCATCTCGAACGAGATCGCCAATCCGCCGTACAGCGATTCGGCGCCGAGCATTCCGGTGCCGTTTGCCGATGCCAGCTACGGCTCGCTGGCCTCGATCCGCTCGCTTCCGCGGCCGGGGACGAAGCGCTGGTACGGAGACTATGGCAATAGTTTCGTCGCGGTTGTCGAGTTCGGACCGCGGGTGCGCGCCCGCGCCGTGACCGCTGGCGGCGAGAGCGGGCACCCGGGCTCGCCGCATTTCAATGATGAGGCGCAGCGCTATGCGTCAGGCGATCTGCGCGACGTCTATTTCTATCCCGACGAGCTCAAGGGCCACACCGAGCGGACCTACCGGCCCGGCGAATGAAAACTATGCCGCGAGAGGCTTCGCGTCCGGCTCGCTGGCTGGAAGGCTCGCCGCCTCCGCGCCGAGCCGCAAGCGCATCAGCCGGGCTGGAAGCTCGACACCGCGCGCGCAGTTCATGCGCGGGGCGATGAGGCCGGTCGATTCGAAGCCAAGCTTGTCGAGAACCCGCGCCGAGGCCGGGTTGTAGATGAAGTGCGAGGCTTCGAGCTGCATCAGGCCAAGGGTGCGGCCGATGTCGATCAGCGCCCGTCCTGCCTCGGTCGCGAATCCTCGGCTCCAGAAGGACCGAGCGATCCAGTAGCCGAGTTCGATCGCTCCGGACGGGCGCCGGCCCAGGCCGCAGACGCCGACCAGGTTGAGCGCGCGGGTTGTGCGCTCGAACACCAGAAGCGAGGGGAGCACCGGGTCTCGCGGCCGCGCCAGGAACGCCTCGGCGTCGCTTACGCGATACGGCCAGGGCACAGCCGAGAGATTGCGGACGATCGCTTCATCTCCGATCGCCTGAGCAAGCGCCGGTGCATCTTCCGGGAATCCGGGCCGCAGCAGCAATCGTGGCGTCCTTGCGAACATCGTCCTTCTCCTCGCCGGCCCATTGGCATCGGCACGTGACACTTCAGGGAGAAGACAAAGAAAAAGGGGAGACCCCTTCCGGGGCTCCCCTTCTCCCTTTGATGGTCTCGATCCGCTCAGGATCTCGTCCGGGCCGCCCCTTCTGGGAACGGTCCCTTTCTGACCGTTCCTATGCGTTCTCTTCCGTAAAACACGGCATAATATGCACGTATTTGCGGCCGAGCTTGCCGTCGCGGAACGCGACTTGGCCGTCGGTAAGAGCGAAAAGCGTATGGTCCTTGCCCAGGCCGACGTTGTCGCCCGGGTGCCACTTCGTGCCGCGCTGACGCACGATGATGTTGCCGGCGCGCGCCGACTGGCCGCCGAACAGCTTCACGCCCAGGCGCTTGCTTTCACTGTCGCGCCCGTTCCGTGACGAGCCGCCTGCCTTCTTATGTGCCATGAGCGTTACTTAGCCTTCGGTGTCTTCTTGGCGCCCGCCTTAGCAGGTGCAGCATTTTTTGTCGACGGGGTTTCGTCGGCGGGCTTGGCCTTCGCCTCGGCCTTCGGCTTCGCCGCCTTGGGCTTGGCGACCTCGGCCGGGCCTTCTCCGTTGTGGGGCGGATTGGCCTGCTTCTCATTGTCCGGGGCCGGGTTCGGCGTCGGCTGGGTGTCGACCTGAGGCGCCGCTTCGGGAGCCGGCTTCGTCTCGGCCGGCTTTGCAGCCTTGGCCGGAGCCTTGTCGGCGGCCTTGTCCGACGTCTTCTGTTCCTTGTGATCGCCGATCGCGACGATCTTCAGGATCGTGTGCTGCTGCCGGTGGCCCTTCTTGCGGCGGTAGTTGTGCCGGCGCCGCTTCTTGAAGATCGTGACCTTGTCCGCCTTCGCCTGGGCGACGATCTCTGCCGCGACGGTGAGGCCGTCGGTGGACTTGAGGTCCGACCCGTCACCAGCGAGCAGGATGTCGCCGAGCGTGACCTTGTCGCCGGCATTGCCGTCGAGCTTCTCGACGACGATCTTATCTCCTGGGGCAACGCGATATTGCTTGCCGCCGGTGCGCACGACTGCGAACATGGCTTGTCTTCTCTCTCGAAATTGGCTCCCGGCGCGCCTGTAGCAAGGCATCGATCCGGAAAGGGCGCCGCCTATGGCAGCCGCCCGATGGTGTCAACCGCGCGAGCCCGTTCGAGCTACTGGCGAAGCTCTCGCCGAAGGCGGTAGCCGGCCTCATCCGTGCGGTCGAACATGGTCGCGAGCGCGGGATGATCGACCGGCTCGTCGCTCTCGTCGGGAACGAGGTTCTGCTGGCTGACGTATGCGATGTAGCTGCTTTCCGAATTCTCGGCGAGCAAATGGTAGAAGGGCTGGTCCTTGGCGGGACGGATGTCCTCGGGAATGGCGTCGTACCACTCGTCGCTGTTCGAAAAGACCGGGTCGACATCGAAGATCACGCCGCGGAAATCGAACAGGCGATGGCGGACGACGTCGCCGATCCCGAAGGCGGCCAGCGGCATGGCCTTGGGCGCGATCGGTCCGGAATGGTTGAGCGGTGACATGGCGCTCAATCTAGGGGCGGCGGGAGGCTAGGCAAGGCCCCGGCCCGCTGCTAGAGCGCCGCCGCGACCCGCAGCCGGCATCCGTCCGGCTTGCGCGCCCTTCGCGGAGAGGTGGCTGAGTGGTCGAAAGCACCGCACTCGAAATGCGGCGTGCGGGCAACCGTACCGTGGGTTCGAATCCCACCCTCTCCGCCACCTAGTCTGCCCGTTCCCTGTTCTCCGCTGATCCTCCTGCAGAAAGCC
>NZ_JAFAVR010000015.1 GCF_019242355.1 Sphingomonas sp.
GGTCCGCGCGTCATCTGCGGCCCCGGCGAGAACGCCGGCGTCGTCGATATCGGCGACGGCGACGCGGTCGTGTTCAAGATCGAGAGCCACAACCACCCCTCGTTCATCGAGCCGCACCAGGGCGCAGCGACCGGGGTCGGCGGCATATTGCGCGACGTATTCACAATGGGCGCGCGCCCGATCGCGATGCTCAACTCGCTGAGCTTCGGCAGCCCGGACCACCCGAAGACCCGGCATCTGGTCGGCGGCGTCGTCGCGGGGATCGGCGGCTACGGCAATTGCGTCGGCGTCCCGACGGTCGGCGGCGAGTGCCGCTTCCACCCCGCCTATAACGGCAACATCCTGGTCAACGCGATGTGCGTCGGCATCGCCCGCGCCGACCGCATCTTCTATTCGGCCGCGACCGGGCTCGGCAATCCGATCGTCTATGTCGGCAGCAAGACCGGCCGCGACGGCATCCACGGCGCGACCATGGCGTCCGCCGACTTCGACGAGAACAGCGACGAGAAGCGCCCGACCGTGCAGGTCGGCGATCCCTTCACCGAGAAATTGCTGATCGAGGCCTGCCTGGAGCTGATGGCGACCGACGCCATCGTCGCCATCCAGGACATGGGCGCTGCTGGTCTCACCTCCTCCTCGGTCGAGATGGCCTCCAAGGGCGGCGCCGGCATCCGGCTCGACATGAACAAGGTGCCGTGCCGCGAAGAGGGCATGACGCCCTATGAGATGATGCTGTCCGAGAGCCAGGAACGGATGCTGATCGTCCTGAAGCCCGGCCGCGAGGCGGAGGCCGAGGCGATCTTCCACAAATGGGAGCTGGACTTCGCGGTGATCGGCGAGGTGACGGACACCGGCCACATGGTTCTGGAATGGAACGGCGAGGTTGTGGCCGACATCCCGCTCGGCCCGCTGGCCGACGAGGCGCCGCTCTACGACCGGCCGCACATGAGTCTCGACGAGTACAAGGCCTGGGCGCAGGTGAAGCCACTCGGCGACGTGCCGGAAAGCACGGACATTGCTGCGGATTTGCTGAAGCTGATGGGCTCGCCCAACATCGCCAGCCGGCGCTGGATCTACGAGCAGTACGACCAGCAGGTCGGCGGCGACACGGTGCAGCGGCCGGGCGGCGACGCGGCGGTGGTGCGCGTGCACGGCTCCAAGAAGGCGTTGGCGATGACCACCGACGTTACGCCGCGCTATTGCTACGCCGACCCCTATGAGGGCGGGAAACAGGCGATCGCCGAGGCGTATCGCAACCTATGCGCGGTCGGCGCGAAGCCGCTGGCGGTGACCAACTGCCTCAACTTCGGCAACCCGCAGCGGCCAGAGATCATGGCCCAGTTCGTCGAATGCCTGCGCGGCATGGGCGACGCCTGCCGCGCGCTAGATTTCCCGATCGTGAGCGGCAACGTCAGCCTCTACAACGAGAGCAAGGCGACTGGCGGCGGAAGCGCGATCCTGCCGACACCGGCGATCGGCGGGGTTGGCTTGCTGGACGATTGGGAGAAATCGGCGACGATCGGGTTCAAGGCCGAGGGTGAACTTATTATTTTTGTTGGTCCTAACGTCGAGGACTTCGTCGACGGACAGTTAGGCCAATCACTATGGCTTCACGAGATTCAGAGTCGACGCGACGGTGATCCGCCTCCGGTCGATCTTACCGAGGAACGACGCAGCGGAGAGTTTGTCCGCGAAGCCATTCAGCGCGGCATCGTCAGCGCCGTGCACGATGTGTCGGACGGTGGAATTCTAGTTGCGATTGCCGAGATGTGCATCGCCGGAGATATGGGAGCAGAGGTCGATTGTCTAAGTTCCGAAGCGGCTCAATTTTGGTTTGCTGAAAATCAAGCGCGCTTCGTACTCGCAGTTTCTGACGAGTCCTCGTTCTGGAAGCTCAGGAGAGATTTCGCTGTCGGAGCTGCAACACTTGGTCGGGTCATCGGTTCGCCCGAACTGAAGGTCAGTCGTTCTACGGGTATCGGCAAAGATTCAATTCCCCTCGCCGACCTCCGCGCGGCTTACGAAGGCTTCTTCCCCAAGCTAATGGGCGGCGAGTTGGCGCCGGCGGCCTGATGGGCAAGCGCAAGAAATCGCACCAGAGCCACGGCACCGCCAATCGGCCGCGCTTCTGGGGGAAGCATGCGGTTTCGGCGGCGCTCGACAACCCGGACCGCAAGGTACTGAAGGCGTGGGCGACGCGTGAGGCGGCGCAGTTCATGCAATTTCCGCAGGACGTGGCGGTGACCATCGCCGAGGCGCCCGACCTCGGCCGCTTCGTTCCCGCCGACGCCCCGCACCAGGGCGTTGTGATCGAAGTCGAGCCGCTCGAGGACGCCTGGCTCGACGAACTGCTGACCAGCCCGCCGGAGCGCGCGGTGCTGCTGGTGCTCGACCAGGTCACCGATCCGCACAATATGGGTGCGATCCTGCGTTCGGCGGCGGCGTTCGGGGCGATCGGCATCGTCACCCAGGACCGCCACTCGCCGCCCGAAAGCGGTGTCGTCGCCAAGGCGGCGTCGGGCGCGCTGGAGCGGATGCCGTGGGTACGCGTGGTCAACCTGGCACGGGCGTTGGAGGAAATTGCCGAGGCCGGTTTTTGGCGGATCGGCCTGGCCGGCGACGCCGACACCGACCTCAAGGACGCGCTCGGCCCCGACCGCGTTGCGCTGGTGCTCGGCGCCGAGGGCGCGGGCCTGCGCCACAACACGCGCGAGCATTGCGATGCGGTGGCGAGGCTGCCGATTACCGACGCGATCGAGAGCCTCAACGTCTCCAACGCCGCCGCCGTCGCCCTCTACGCGGCCACCGCACGCTGATGGTGCGCACCCGCGAGAGCATCGGCGCGGCGCTCACTGCCCTCGCCGAGCGCGAGCCCGCGTTCGCCCGCGTCATCGAACAATATGGCGTCCCTGAGCCGCGCTCCAGCGAACCAGGCGCGCAGGCCCTGCTGCGCACCATCGTCGGCCAGCAGGTCAGCGTCGCCGCTGCCCGCGCCATGTGGGCCAAGCTCGAAGCGGCCTTCGGAACGCCGCCCGACCTCGCCAAGCTGCTCGCCGCGACCGACGAGGACATGCGCGTCGCCGGCATGTCGCGGCAAAAGGCCGGCTATATCCGCAGCCTCGCCGGCCTCGTCCTGTCCAGTGAACTCGACCTCGATCACCTGCCCGCCGACGACGAGGAGGCGATCGCCCATCTCACCAAGATCAAAGGCATCGGCCGCTGGTCGGCGGAAATTTACCTGCTGTTCGCGGAAGGGCGCGGCGACATCTGGCCCGCCGGCGACCTCGCCGTGCAGCTGGAGATCGGTAAGCTCTTCGGCCTCGGCGACAAGCCCAGCGAGAAGGCGGTCCGCGAGATCGCCGAGCGCTGGCGGCCTCATCGCGGCGCTGCGGCGGTGCTTGCCTGGCACCATCGTGGCGCCCAGGCGAAAAAGCCGCAGGAGCCGGTCTAGCGGCCGCTATTCCTCGATGCGGTTGAGAAGGCGGTCGACCGAATCTCCGGCCGTCTTCTGCTTACCGTTTGCCAGCTTCTTGGAATTGCGTTCGAGCGCAGTGCGGATCTGTTCGATCTGCTGGTCGGTCAGATGCTCGATGCCGATGAACTGCTCGCGCGCCTTGTCGACCGCGCGCAAGAGCTCGTCGAGTTTCGCCTGCATCGCCGCGCCGTCCCGGTTCTGGCTGTTCTGGATCAGGAACACCATCAGGAAGGTGATGATCGTGGTGCCGGTGTTCACCACCAACTGCCAGGTGTCCGAGAAGTGGAACAGCGGCCCTGTCACGCCCCAGACGATGATGATGAGCAGCGCGACAACGAAGCTCAGCGGTTGCCCTGCGGCCGTCGAAATCAGCGTCGCGATTCGGGTAAAAGTCTTATGCATCAGCGTCGGAACGCGGCTGGAACGAAATTGTGCCCCCGCCGAACCTTTTGTCATGATTCGATGCAAGGGCGAAACTTTAGGCACTACAGCAGCTTGCGAACGTTTTATCCAACATGAGTTACGAAGGCATCGTCGCCGTGGGGCTGCTGACCAGAACGGACCTCGACGTTCTGGGACCGGGTTTTACGCGCCTCTGGCCGGTCGATGAAACGCCGTGCTTCGATGGACTGTTGCAAGCCATCGACGACGCGGACCGTGACCTCCGCCATTGCATCGACGAGCAGCCAGTCCGCTGATCCCAATTAGCGTCGAACCCCTGCCGGAAGGGGTCGCGCGCCAAGCCCGCCAAATGCCGCCGGACCGG
>NZ_JAFAVR010000053.1 GCF_019242355.1 Sphingomonas sp.
ATGGCGTTGTCCGCGCGGTCGCGGACCACCTCCATCTCATATTCCTTCCACCCCACCAGGCTCTCGTCGATCAGCACTTCGGTGGTCGGCGATGCCTCCAGGCCCGAGCGGACGATCGCCTCATATTCCTCGCGGTTATAGGCAATCCCGCCGCCGGTCCCGCCAAGAGTGAAGCTCGGGCGGATAACCGCCGGCACCCCAACATGGTCGAACGCCGCCCAGGCTTCCTCCATCGAATGGACGATCGACGAGCGCGGGCTTTCAAGGCCGATCTTGTCCATCGCGTCGCGGAATTTCTGCCGGTCCTCCGCCTTCTCGATCGCCTGCGCATTGGCGCCGATCAGCTCGATCCCGAGCCGGTCCAGAGTCCCGTCCTTGAAGAGCGCCAGCGCGGTGTTGAGGCCGGTCTGCCCGCCCATGGTCGGCAGGATCGCGTCCGGCCGCTCCTTCTCGCAGATCTTGGCGACGATCTCGGGCGTCACCGGCTCGATGTAGGTCGCGTCCGATAGCTCCGGGTCGGTCATGATCGTCGCCGGGTTCGAATTGACGACGATGACTCGATAACCCTCGGCTTTCAAAGCCTTGACGGCCTGACTTCCCGAATAGTCGAACTCCGCCGCCTGGCCGATGACGATGGGGCCGGCGCCGATGATGAGGATCGAGGAGATGTCGGTGCGCTTGGGCATCTAGTTGGCGGCTTCCGGAGCAAGATGAATGACGACCAGGTGCATGTGGTTGCGGTGCGCCCAGCCATAGACGCAGGCCCGCTGTGGCCCGGTGACGCCCGTGTTCATGATGAACAGCAAACGCGTCTCGGTCGCGTCCTGCATCACGTCCCCGCCGGACAATCCGCAGCCGGTCGCGACGGTGGCGAGTTGCTCGTCGGTGTGCATCTGGGCCGCGGCGCATCCAGCCAGGCTGAATATCAAGGCAAACATAGGGAGTTTGCTTTTCATGTGGCCAGACCGTTCACTGGACATCGTCCGGGTGCGCCCACCGATATTTCACTCCCAGATGCAAGTTGTTCTTCCGGGCAGACTCAATGATACATTCAAGCGAAGAGTAGTTCTGGCGAACCAGTGGAACGGTCGGGACCATCGGCTGCGCATCGCCAGGCGTAAGAATCTCGATTTTCCGGGCGCCGCAGAGTCTGAACACATTAAATTCACTCTTCGAAGGAGCCACGCCTGTTTCGATGCCCTTCTCTTTGATCGGACTCGGCAGAAATAGGTAAGCTACAGTCCTGTCGTGGATCGTCGTTGGCGTAAGATACCAGTTGGCAAATGCGAAGATGAGCGTTGCGGCAATCGCTCCGAGGGCAGCCCAAAAAATTCGAGCCGCCCTCACCGCATCATCCCGACGAACTTCTCGAACAGATAGAAACTGTCCTGTGGGCCGGGACTCGCCTCGGGGTGATATTGCACGCTGAACGCCGGACGGTCGGTCAGCTCGATCCCGCAATTGCTGCCGTCGAACAGCGACACATGCGTCTCGCGCACATTGTCCGGCATCCCTTCGCGCTCGACCGCGAAGCCGTGGTTCATGCTGGTGATCTCGACCCGGCCGTCCTCGAGCCGCTTAACCGGATGGTTGGCGCCGCGGTGGCCCTGGAACATCTTGCTCGTCCGGCCGCCAACCGCCAGCGCCAGCATCTGGTGGCCAAGGCAGATGCCGAACAGCGGCTTCTTCGTCTCCAGCATCTTGCGGATCACTGGCACCGCATAGTTCCCCGTCGCCGCCGGATCGCCCGGCCCGTTCGACAGGAAGAAGCCGTCCGGCTCATGCGCCATGATCTCGTCGAAGCTCGCCGTCGCCGGCACCACCGTCACCCGAGCACCCGCCTCAACAAGGTTGCGGAAGATATTGCGTTTGTTGCCATAATCGATCGCGACCACGTGGGGGCGATCTTTCTCCCCTCCCGCTTTGCGGGAGGGGCCGGGGGCGGGAATGTTGGCTGAAGAGGACAGTCCCTCCCCCTCGGCGCTGCGCGCCTCATCCCCTCCCGCTAGCGGGAGGGGAGTTTCGACCTCGTACCCCCGCCCCCACGCCCACTTGCCGCCAGACCACCGCTCCACCTGCTGGCGGCTGACCTCCTTGGCGAGATCCATGCCCTCGAGCCCCGGCCACTCCACCGCCAGGCGCTGCAGCTTCTCGACGTCGAACTTGCCGTCCGTCCGGTGGGCTATCGCAATGTTCGGCGGCCCCTCGGTCCGCACCAGCTTGGTCAACGCCCGGGTGTCGACGCCGGCGATGCCGATCCGCCCCCATTTCGCCATCCACTCGGCAAACCCCTCGTTGGCGCGATAGTTGGACGGCTCCGTCACCACCTCGCGCACCAGGCAGCCGAGCGCGTGCGCCTCGCCCGCCTCGACATCCTCATCGTTGGCGCCGACATTGCCGATGTGCGGGAAGGTGAAGGCGACGACCTGACGCGCGTAGCTGGGGTCGGTCATGACCTCCTGATAGCCGGTCATGGCGGTGTTGAAACACAGCTCGCCGACCGCCTCGCCTTCGGCGCCGAAGCCCTGGCCCCAGACGGTCCGGCCATCGGCGAACACCACGACTCCCGTCGCCCCCTCAGGTTGGGGCGCAGGCGTGAGTCGAGCGTCGGCCATGGGCGGGAGAAGCCTCTCGTCGTCGGTTTTGCAGCAATGTCGCTAAGGCGTCGTCGCTAGGCAGATTCGCTGCTCCGGTCAACGGCTGGTCAGCCCGGAAATGCACCGCTAGGGCTGATCGTTTCCGCTGACAGAGACGCACCATGATCCGCGACGACATCAAGGCCGCAACCATCGCCGCGATGAAAGGCGGCGACAAGGAAACGACGGCGACGCTGCGGCTAGTCTCGGCCGCGATCAAGAACCGCGACATCGAGGCCCGCACCGGTGGCGCGCCCGCCGACGACGACCAGCTCGTCACCGAAGTCCTGCAGAAGATGGTCAAGCAACGCCGCGAGTCGGCCGAAATCTATCGAAAGAACGGCCGCGACGACCGCGCCGTCACCGAGGAAGGCGAAATCACCGTCATCGAGCGCTTCCTGCCCAAACAGCTTAGCGACGAGGAGGCCGAAGCACAGATCCGGGCCATCGTCGCCGAAACCGGCGCCACCAGCATGAAGGACATGGGCCGAGTCATTGCCCTGGTGAAGGAGCGGCTCGGCGGCTCCATCCAACCGGCGCGGGCGAGCGCGCTGGTGAAGGCGACGCTAAGCTAGTCACCCCCCCTCCCGCTTGCGGGAGGGGAAGAGCCGCGCAGCGGCGAAGGGGTGGGCACGATTCGCCACTGTGGATAATTCCCCGCTCCCGCTTGCGGCAAAGGCCAAGGGTAGGCATCTCTGAATCATGCCGCAGCTCGATCCGCGTCCGACCAAGCGCGCACAGGAATTGCGGAACAATGCCACCGACGCCGAACGTAAACTCTGGCTCCGTCTCAGCCGTCGCCAACTGGACGGATTCAAATTCTCGCGCCAGATGCCGGTTGGGCCCTTCATCTGCGACTTCCTTTGCCGGGAGCGAATGATAGTCGTCGAGCTCGACGGCAGCCAGCATGCGGAAAACCCGCGCGATGTCCGCCGGACAGCGTATCTCGAAGCCAGGGGCTATCGAGTTGTCCGCTTCTGGAACCATGAGGTTTCGGACAACATCGACGGAGTCCTGACCGTCATCCTGGCTGAGCTTCGAGCCCGCCGATCGCGCTTCCACACTCCCCTACCGCTTGCGGGAGGGGACGAGCCGCGCAGCGGCGAAGGGGTGGGCGCGAACTCGTACGACTCACCCACCCCCCGGCCCCCTCCCGCAAGTGGTAGGGGGAGTTGGCGATGACCCTCTCCCCCGCCTTCCTCGACGAACTTCGTGCTCGCACCGTCCTCTCCGCCGTCATCGCGCCGACCGTGAAGCTCATCCGTGCCGGCCGCGAGTGGAAGGCCTGCTGCCCGTTCCATAACGAGAAAACGCCGAGCTTCACCGTCAACGACGACAAGCATTTCTACCATTGCTTCGGCTGCGGCGCGCACGGCGACGCGATCCGCTTCCTGACCGACAATCGCGGCATGCCGTTCATGGACGCGGTGAAAGAGCTTGCGGCCAAGGCCGGGCTCGACGTCCCTGCCCCCGACCCGCGCGCGCAGGAACGGTCCGAGCGCACCTCGACCCTGACCGACGTCATGGGCGAGGTCGCCAGATGGTTCGCCGAGCAGCTCCACGGCATCGCCGGCGCCGAAGCCCGAGATTACCTGAAGGGTCGCGGCATTGACGCCGCCGCCGTCCAGCGCTTCGGCATCGGCCTCGCGCCGGAAGGCCGCAACCACCTCAAGCGCGCCCTCGCCCACCTTGGCGAGGACAAGCTGGTCGAGACGGGCATGCTGATCCGGCCGGAGGAGGCCAACAAGGACACCTACGACCGTTTCCGCGGGCGCCTGATGATCCCGATCCGCGACCCGCGCGGCCGGGTCATTGCGTTCGGAGGGCGAATCCTCGGACCTGGGGAGCCCAAGTACCTGAACTCCCCAGACACGCCGCTCTTCGACAAGGGCCGCACGCTCTACAACGTCGACCGTGCCTCGCCCGGCAGTCGAAGTGCAAGACGCCTGATCGTCGTCGAGGGCTACATGGACGTGATCGCCCTCGACCGCGCCGGCATCGCCGAGGTCGTCGCCCCCAACGGCACCGCCGTCACCGAAGCCCAGCTCGAGCGCATGTGGCGCCTCGACCCGTCGCCGATCCTGTGCTTCGACGGCGACAATGCGGGGCGCAAGGCGGCGATCCGCGCCGCCCTGCGCGCCCTGCCCCACCTCGCCCCCGACCGCACCCTGCGCTTCGTCGAGCTGCCGGCGGGTCAGGACCCGGACGATGTGATCAGGAACGGCGGGCGTGAAGCCTTCGAAGCCCAACTCGCAAGGGCCGAAAGCCTCGACGCGAGATTGTGGCGTCATGAAGTCGAAGTCGAACCCCTCGCCACGCCGGAAGCCTGGGCAGCGCTCAAGCAGCGGCTGCTCGCCCATGCCAGTGCCATCGGCCACGCCGACCTCGCCCGGATGTACCGCGAGGACTGGCTGCAGCGCTTCGACTCCCTCCGCCGTCCGCAATTCGCCCCCCGGGGCAGTCAGCAGCCGGGCCGCGCCAGCTTCAAGGGCGGCCGCTTCGTGCCGCCGGAGTCGCCCGTCGGCGGCGAGGCCCGCGCCATTGCCTCCAGCGGCATCGACGCCCCGACCGCCCGCGCGCTCATCCTCGGATTCGCCAACTATCCGGAGGAGCTTCCCGCCCATTGCGAGCAACTCGCCGCCTTGCCGATCGCCGACCGCGGCACTGCTCACATGCGGGACGAGTTGGTCAACGCCGCCTTCTCCGGTGCCGCGCTTGATCGGGGCGCCCTGGTCACTATCTTGGGCACCGATGGAGCATTGGCCGGCAAGGGCCCGCGCGCCATGGGTTTTTCCTTCACCCGCCGCGACTGCGACCCGGACCGCGCCAGAAGCGATCTGGCGGCAGCGGTGGAGATCATCGCCGCGGCGGAGGAAGTGGAGACGGCCCTTGGCGCTGCAACCGAACGGCTGAAGCGGGATTTGACCGACGACGCTCTTGAGGAACAGCAGCGCCTGATCGGGGCGCAACAGGATTTGAGACAACGGCTGGCGCAGCTTGCCGGCACCGACTAACGGCGGACATGATGGCGAACAACGATACCCAGGAAGTCGAGACGGCCGATGCGGGCGATGCCCCGCTGATCGACCTCAACGATGCCTCGATCAAGAAGATGATCGCCCGCGCCAAGAAGCGCGGCGTCGTTACCTACGAAGAGCTCAACGAAGCCCTGCCCCAGGACCAGATGTCGTCCGAGCAGATCGAGGACATCATGTCCGCGCTCAACGACATGGGCATCAACGTCGTCGAAAGCGCCGAGGACGGCGAGGACGAGGAGGACGACAAGGACAGCGAGCCCGCCACCTCGGACGACGAGGTCGATCCCCTCGACGATGGCGGCCCCCGCCCGGCCGCTGCGGTCAAGAAGGAGGCCGTCGACCGCACCGACGACCCGGTCCGCATGTACCTGCGCGAAATGGGCGCCGTCGAGCTTCTCTCCCGCGAGGGCGAGATCGCGATCGCCAAGCGCATCGAGGCCGGCCGCGACACCATGATCTGGGGCCTTTGCGAAAGCCCGATCACCTTCACCGCGATCATCGGCTGGTCCAACGCCCTCGACGAGGGCCGCATGCAGCTGCGCGAAATCCTCGACCTCGAGGCGATGCTGTCCAAGGGCCCGACCGCCGAACAAATCGCCGCCACCGAAGAGGGTGGCGAAGACGGCGACGGCGAGATCAGCGAGAAGGCCGCCGGCCCGTCGATCAAGGAAGAGGAGGACGTCCCCGACCAGCCCTCTGCCGACGCCGACGATGACGACGAGGACATGGTCGAGCGCCGCCAGCGTCCCCAGGCCGCCGAGGAGGAGGAAGAGGACAACACCCTCTCCCTCGCCCAGATGGAAGAAACGCTGAAGCCGCAGGCGCTCGAGAAGTTCGCCGCGATCACCGGCCTCTACAAAAAATTCTCCAAGGTCCAGTCGACCCGCATGGACAGTCTCGCCGCCGGCCAGGACTTCCCGGTCGCCGAGGAGAAAAAATACCAGAAGCTCCGCGAGCAGCTCACCGCCGAGGTCGAAAGCGTCCAGTTCCACGGCAGCAAGATCGAATATCTCGTCGAGCAGCTCTACAGCTACAACCGCCGCCTGACCGCGCTCGGCGGCCAGATGCTCCGCCTCGCCGAGCGCCACAAGGTGCCGCGCAAGGCCTTCCTCGACAATTATATGGGGAATGAGCTCGACGAGACCTGGCTCGACCGCGTCGGCTCCCTCGACAAGAAATGGACCGCTTTCGCCACCGGCGAGCGCGACACCGTCGACCGCATCCGCACCGAGATCAGCGACATCGCCCAGCAGACCGGCACCTCGCTCGGCGAGTTCCGGCGCATCGTCAACATGGTGCAGAAAGCGGAGCGCGAAGCCCGCATCGCGAAAAAGGAAATGGTCGAGGCCAACCTCCGCCTCGTCATCTCCATCGCCAAGAAATACACCAACCGCGGCCTGCAGTTCCTGGACCTGATCCAGGAGGGCAACATCGGCCTGATGAAGGCGGTCGACAAGTTCGAGTACCGCCGCGGCTACAAGTTCTCGACCTACGCCACCTGGTGGATCCGCCAGGCGATCACCCGCTCGATCGCGGACCAGGCGCGCACCATCCGAATCCCGGTGCACATGATCGAGACGATCAATAAGCTGGTCCGCACCGGCCGCCAGTTCCTGCACGAAACCGGCCGCGAAGCGACGCCCGAGGAGCTTGCCGAGCGCCTCTCCATGCCGCTCGAAAAGGTCCGCAAGGTCCTCAAGATCGCCAAGGAGCCGATCAGCCTCGAAACCCCGATCGGCGACGAGGAAGACAGCCACCTCGGCGACTTCATCGAGGACAAGAACGCGGTGATCCCCGTCGACGCCGCGATCCAGAGCAACCTGAAAGAGACGGTCACCCGCGTCCTGGCGAGCCTAACCCCCCGCGAAGAGCGCGTGCTCCGCATGCGCTTCGGCATCGGCATGAACACCGACCACACGCTTGAGGAGGTCGGGCAGCAGTTCAGCGTCACCCGCGAGCGCATCCGGCAGATCGAGGCGAAGGCGCTCCGCAAGCTGAAGCATCCGAGCCGGAGCCGGAAGATGCGGAGCTTCCTTGATCAATAACGGCCGCGCGGCGAACGTTGCCGCGACCTTCCATGGCTGAGTGCGCGAACGCGGCAATCGGCGCTGCGCAAGACCTGCCAATCGGGTTCGAGGCACTCATGGCGACCTCGCCGAACCCTTACGTGCTGCTCGACCGCGATCTCGTCATCGTTTGGATGAACGATGCGTATCTGCGGGTAACGATGCGGGCGAAGGACGAAATCCTTGGCCGGCGGATGTTCGACGCCTTCCCGAGCGATCCTGAATCCGAGAGCCACCGGCTGCTCCACCGGTCGTTCAATCGCGTTCTTGCCAGTGGCGAGCCGGACGAAATTGCCCTGATCCGGTACGACATTCGCAAGCCAGACGGCGCGATGGAGCGATTGTACTGGAGCGCCACTCACGTGCCGCTGTGCGACTCCGCGGGCCGGGTCACATACATCCTCCAGCATACCGTCAACGTCACCGAGCTTCACAATCTGCGGCGAGAGCGCGACGAGATCGGGATCATGAAACGCGCCCAGGCCGTGCAGGCGCGCAACAGCGATCTCGCCGAGGAAGGAGAGCGCCTCCGCGCATTGTTCGAGCAGGCTCCCGGGTTCGTTGCCGTGCTCAGCGGCCCGGAACATCGCTTCGTGCTGGCGAACCGCGCCTACGGCACGCTGATCGGTGGCCGGGACGTTGTTGGCAAGACTGTCGCTGAAGCACTGCCCGAAGTGGTCGAGCAAGGCTTCGTGGCGCTCCTCGACCGAGTTTATGCCGCGGGCAGAGCCTATATCGGCGAGCGGGCGAAGGTGGAGCTGGTTCGAGATGGTGGCAGCGACGCCGCGACTCGCTATCTCGACTTTGTCTATCAGCCGATCCTCGACACTTCTGGTCAAGTGACCGGTATCCTGGTCCAGGGGCACGACGTTACTCAAGGAGTCGAGGCCGAGGACAGGCAGCGTCTGCTGATCAACGAGCTCAATCATCGCGTGAAGAATACCCTGTCGATCGTTCAAGGACTCGCGACTCAGTCGTTTCGGCGGATCGAGGGTTCCGGGACCGCCCAGCATACGTTCAACGCCCGATTGAGCGCTCTCGCAGGCGCGCATAGTCTCCTTACGGATCGAGATTGGAAGGCCGGGCGACTGGCCGACATTCTCCGCAAGTCGATCGAGGCCACGGCGGGCCAAGATGCGAACCGCGTACAGCTCGATGGTCCAGACGTGATGCTCCCGCCTCAGCTTGCCCTCTCGCTGACGATGATCGTGCACGAACTCAGCACCAACGCCATCAAGTACGGCTCTCTGTCTCAGCCTGAAGGCAGCGTCTGTGTGCGATGGTTCACCGACGAGCAAGCGGACGGACGCCGGGTGAAGATCGCCTGGACGGAGCGTGGCGGGCCGCCAGTGCAGCCGCCAACCCGCCAAGGTTTCGGCACGCGCCTCATCGAGCGCGGACTGAGTGGGGAGACCGGTCGCGCGGTGATAGACTACGCTCCCGAAGGTCTGCGCTGTTCTATCGAAGTTGCGCTGCCGGACCACGCCGAGTGAGTGTGAAAGGTCTCTCTATCCTCGTCCTCGAAGATGAGCCGATCATAGCGTTGACGACGGAGGACTTGCTGATCGATGCCGGTGCCGATCCGACGACGGTCAGCACGATCGCCGATGCCGAGGACGCGCTCATGGCGCGATCGTTCGACCTGGCCTTGCTGGATGTGAATGTTGGACAGACCAACAGCTACGCCGTGGCCACGGCACTGAAAGCGCGTGGGATCCGTTTCATCTTTGCGACGGGCTACGGTGACGCTCTACACGGCGACGCGTTCGCTGGCGTCCCAACCATTACCAAGCCCTACGATCTGGCCGATATCGAGAGCGCGTTCGCGTCGATTCAAGACTGAAGGCGCCGCGGCTCACCCGTCGCACAGGCTCGTCAGTTTTCGCTGTCCTACAGTGGGGGTTCCGTGGCTTGATCGGAGTCATGCCGCAGTCCGATCCGACTTGCCCCGTTGAAGGTCACACGTCGACCGGCGTCTCTTCTCTCAGGCACGCTCAAATTCGCGCGATCGAACAACACCTTTGTGACCTTCAGGCGTTACCAGCCCATGACCATCATCCGCAGCGGCAGCCAGGCCTCCGCCAAAGGGTCGGCCGAATATTTTACGGGCGACGTTACGATCGAATGGCAATTCTCCCGCGACGATCCCGCCCGTCTTGCCGGCGCGATGGTCCGGTTCCAGGCCGG
>NZ_JAFAVR010000206.1 GCF_019242355.1 Sphingomonas sp.
CTAGCCCTGGCTCTGACGACCATCGCCACTTCGGGTGCGAACGGGACAGCCCCGACCGGACAACCAAGCAAACCCCAGGCCACGAAATACTGCTTTCAATACGACCAGGACATCGGTTCCCATGTGAGGCGGTCCGAGTGCCGGACCAAGCAGGACTGGAAGGATCAGGGAATCGACGTCGATCAGGAGCTGGCCAAGAGCAATCCTCAGGCTCCAAAGCCCTGAGCCGACGCGCTCAACCCAATATCGCGCGTTCACTTCGCGACTCCGGGCGGCTGACGCTGGCGGCGGAACGGACCAGCCGCGGCTCCGTTGGTCGTCCGGACAATGCGGGAAAGTGCGATGCGGATGAGATCGGCAACGGCGGCTCTTTCCTTCGCGACGCTTTGCAGCTGTGGAAGCCACGGGGGACCATCCGCCGCAAGCCGAGGATCAGGGAATATGACAGTCACCACGACGACCGCCAGGCTCACTCTCGCCAGCGACGCCTTCAAGGACGGCCAGCCGATCCCTCAGGTCTACAGCTGCGACGGCGCCAATCACTCGCCTGCGCTGAGCTGGGGCGAACCCCCCGCCGGCACGAAGAGCTTCGCGCTGGTCATCGACGACCCCGACGCGCCCAAGGGTACCTTCCGCCACTGGGGCGTCTACGACATTCCGGCGTCCGCCCGCGGAATCGCCGCCGGCGAGCACGTCGGTACCGAGGTCAACAACGATAAGGATGCCCCCGGCTACACCGGCCCCTGCCCGCCCAAGGGCAACGGTATCCACCATTATCATTTCAAGCTGTTCGCGCTCGGCGTCGACAAGCTCGGCCTCAAGCCGGACGCGAAGGTCATCGATGTGGAGAACGCCGCCTCCGCCCAGGCGATCAGCCAGGGCGAATTGATCGGAACCTACGACCGGAAATAACAACTCGTCATCCCGGCCTTGAGCCGGGACCCGCCTTCTCATGGAGCGTGGCGGTGAAAAGAAATAGGCAGGCCCCGGATCAAGTCCGGGGTGACAACCTGCTTTAAGCGACCGCCGCCTGCGGCTCTCCGCCTTCGACGCCCTCTTCCGGGTCGCGCAGCACATAGCCGCGGCCCCAGACGGTCTCGATATAGTTCGCCCCACCGCACGCCAGCGCCAGCTTCTTGCGCAGCTTGCAGATGAACACGTCGATGATCTTGAGCTCGGGCTCGTCCATCCCGCCATACAGGTGGTTGAGGAACATTTCCTTGGTGAGCGTCGTGCCCTTGCGGAGCGAAAGCAGCTCCAGCATCGCATATTCCTTGCCGGTCAGGTGCACTCGGGCGCCGTCGACCTCGACCGTCTTGGCGTCGAGGTTCACCGCGAGCTGGCCGGTGCGGATGACCGATTGCGAATGACCCTTCGAGCGGCGAATGATGGCGTGGATGCGCGCCACCAGCTCGTCGCGGTGAAATGGCTTGGTCACATAATCGTCGGCGCCGAAGCCCAGGGCCCGCACCTTCGAGTCCATCTCGCCGATGCCCGACAGGATCAGGACCGGCGTCGACACCTTCGCGACCCGCAGCTTCTTCAGCACGTCATAGCCGTGCATGTCGGGCAGGTTCAGGTCGAGGAGGATGATGTCGTAATCATAGAGCTTGCCGAGATCGAGGCCCTCTTCCCCAAGGTCGGTGGTGTAGACGTTGAAGCCTTCGGTGCCGAGCATCAGCTCGATGCTCATGGCGGTCGTCGGCTCGTCTTCGATCAGCAGCACGCGCATCGTGAAATCCCCCGTTCGCGGCCGCCGGGGTTACTGCCCCTTAACAGCCTTGAAGCGTCCATTAACCATTCGAGGAATGAGGGGAAAAGGTTAATATTGTGTAACGCGCTGGATTCGCTGGGTTCGTTGCGCGAGAGACACAAATCTCTATTGCGGCGCTCATGCTCGCCGACCGCATCCTTTTCATCGACGCAGAAGCGATCGTCATCGACAAGCCGGCCGGCCTGCCGGTCGACACCCCGCGGCGGGGCGGCGATTCCATCGTCTCGCGCCTCGGCGAGCTACATTGCGGCTTCAAGCGCCCCCCAACCCCGATGCACCGCCTGGACACCGATACCAGCGGCTGCCTGCTGCTCGCACGCACGGCAAAGGCACGCAGCCGCTTCCAGCGTGCTTTCGAGGACCGGCTGGTCGAGAAATATTATCTCGCGGTGATCGGCGCCGAGCTCCCGCACGCGGAGGGAGTGATCGACGTGCGGCTCGCCAAGAGCTCGAGCGCCGAAGCCGGATGGAAAATGGTTGCGGACGAACATGGTGCCGAGGCGACAACGCACTGGCGGCGGCTCGCGGTTCGCGGCGGGGCTACACTGGTCGAGTTTCGTCCTCTGACGGGACGCACGCACCAGATCCGCGCCCATGCCCGCGAGGCGTTCGGCCGCGGCATCGTCGGCGACCGCGTCTACGGCATTCCCGGCGGCCCCATGCTCCTCCACGCCTCGCGCCTGGTCGTCCCGCGCGACGGCAAGCCGGCAATCGACGTCACCGCCCCCCTGCCCGACAGCTTCGCCGAGTGGCGCGATGCGGCCTGAGGACGTTCGAATCCCCGAAGAGGCGCTGAGCGAAAGCTTCCTCGCCGCGACAGGCCCCGGCGGCCAGAACGTCAACAAGGTCGCGACGGCGGTTCAGCTGCGCGTCGACCTGTTCCGCCTCGGCCTCCATCCGGATGCCTACGAGCGGCTCAAGGCCATTGCCGGCAGCCGCGTCACGAGCGCAGGCGAGCTCCTGATCACCGCCCGCCGCTTCCGCACCCAGGACGGCAACCGCCAGGATGCGCGGCGCCGTCTGGCGGAGATGATCGCCGCTGCCCATATCGTCCAGGCCAAGCGCCGTCCGACGCGCCCAAGCCGAGCCGCGAAGGCCGAGCGCGTCGAGAAGAAGCGCCAGCGCAGCAGCGTGAAGCAAGCCCGAGGAAAAGTGAGTTTCGACTGATGTACGACTTCAAGATTGCCGCCGCCGACTCGGCGACGCTCTATCGCGACCTCGCCTCCGCGCTTGAGGGTCTCGTCGCGGGTGAGCCGGACGCCATCGCCAACATGGCCAATGCCGCCGCGCTCATCTGGGAGACGCTGCCAGATCTCAACTGGGCAGGCTTCTACCGCAACGTCGGCGGCGAGCTGGTTCTCGGGCCCTTTCAGGGTCGCCCCGCATGCATCCGCATCAAGTTCGGCGAGGGCGTCTGCGGCGCCGCTGCTGCAACCCTCCGGCCCCAGCGTGTCGAGGACGTCAACGCGTTTCCCGGCCACATCGCCTGCGACGCCGCTTCGGCCAGTGAGCTGGTGGTCCCGATCGTCCGCGACGGACAGCTTCTCGCCGTCCTCGACCTCGACAGCCCGACGCCCGGGCGGTTCAGCGAGGAAGACGAAGCCGGCTGCGTGAAGCTCGCCGAAATCCTCGCGGGCGCGTTCTAGCTCAGCTGCTCGAGCCGCTCCTCGCTGAGCGAACCGGGGATGACCATCAGGGGGCACGGCAGCCTGCCCGCGTCGGCGCCCGCCAGGTCACCCACCAACGGCCCCGGGTCGCCGCTCGCCGCCGCTCCCAGCACCAGCGCAGCCACGTCCTCACGCTTGCCGACGAAATCGCGCACCGTGCGCACCGCCTCGCCCTGCCGGACGACGATGTTCGCCTCGACCCCCGATTCGTTCAGCAGCTCGCCGATCGCGGCGCTGACGACGCCTTCGATGCGAAGCCGCTGCTCTTCCTCGATCGCCGCCTGGACACCGCCGAACTGAACGAAATCCTGCGGCTCGACGATCCCGAGCACCTCGATCCGTCCGCTCGTCTTGACTGCCCGCCGCGCCGCGAAGCGGAGCGCCACGCGCGCTTCGTCGCTGTCGTCGACCACGACCAGATAGGTGCGCTTGATGCCTTGATCCCCCATGCCGAACAGTGCTGCGGTAAACCACGGCCAAGTGCAAGTCGGCGGCTAGGGTTTCGGCGCAGGCTTGACCGCAACCGCCGCATTGGCTTTGAGCCCAAGGCCGCTTCACCGACACGACCTCCTTTACGGACACCGCAGATGCCCATCGAACTCAAGATGCCCGCGCTTTCCCCGACGATGGAGGAGGGCACGCTCGCCAAGTGGCTGGTCAAGGAAGGCGACACCGTCTCCTCCGGCGACATCCTCGCGGAGATCGAGACGGACAAGGCGACGATGGAATTCGAAGCCGTCGACGAAGGCACGATCGCCAGGATCATCGTCCCCGAGGGCACCGACGGCGTGAAGGTCGGCGCTCCGATCGCCATCCTCGCCGGCGAAGGCGAAGATGCGACGTCCGCCGCGAGCGCCGCGCCAGCCCCTCCCCCCGCTGCGGGGGAGGGACAGCCGAGCGCAGCTCGGCAGGGAGAGGGGGCACCCGCCCCGAAAGCCGACGCACCAGTCAGCTCCGCCCCGACACCCCCTCACCCCGCTCAGCCTGCGGCTGAGTCGCCCTCTCCCGCGAGGGGAGAGGGAGATCGCATCAAGGCGTCGCCCCTCGCCCGCCGCCTTGCCCAGGCACAGAACATCGACCTCGCGAGCCTCAAGGGCACCGGCCCTGATGGCCGCATCGTCCGCGCCGACATCGACGCCGCCGCCGGCAAGGCGCCCGCCCCCACTCCGTCCGCCCAACCCGCGGCTGCTCCGTCAGCGGCGCCAGCCGCTGCCCACGCCGTCCTCCCGGGCCCCGCCGAGCAGGCGATCCCGCATGAAGCCGTCAAGCTCTCCAACATGCGCAAGACCATTGCGCGCCGCCTGACCGAGTCCAAGCAGCAGGTTCCGCACATCTACCTCACCGTGGACATCCAGCTCGACGCGCTCCTGAAGCTGCGTGGCGAGCTCAATGCCGGCCTCGAAAGCCGCGGCGTCAAGCTCAGCGTCAACGACCTGCTGATCAAGGCGCTCGCCCAGTCGCTGATGGCGGTTCCGGAGTGCAACGTCGCCTTCGCCGGCGACCAGCTGCTGAAGTACAGCCGCGCCGACATTTCGGTCGCCGTGTCGATCCCCGCCGGCCTCATCACCCCGATCATCGCCAATGCCGACACCAAGAGCGTGTCGGCGATCTCGGCTCAGATGAAGGACCTGGCGTCGCGAGCGAAGGAGGGCAAGCTCCAGCCCGAGGAATATCAGGGCGGCACCGCGTCGCTCAGCAACATGGGCATGTTCGGAATCAAGCAGTTCGAAGCCGTCATCAACCCGCCGCAAGGCATGATCATGGCCATCGGCGCCGGCGAGAAGCGCCCCTACGTCGTCAACGACAGCCTCCAGATCGCCACCGTCATGAGCGCCACCGGCAGCTTCGACCACCGCGCCATCGACGGCGCCGACGGCGCCAGGCTGATGAAGGCGTTCAAGGAACTGGTCGAGAATCCGCTGGGAATGCTGGCGTGACGAACAGCAACCCCTCTCCCCTCACGGGGAGAGGGAGGGAGCCGCGCAGCGGCGGAAGGGTGAGGGGTGCGCCCTCCAACGACGAACGCCTGCATGCCCGTGAACTGCGCGATCGCGCGCGGGAAATGCGTGCCAGCCCCACTCCAGCCGAGCGGCGTCTCTGGTCTATGCTCCGCGACCGCCGCATGCCGACATTCAAGTTCAAACGTCAGTTCGTCATCGACCCTTACATTGTAGATTTCGTTTGCCTGGAAAGGCGGCTCATAATCGAGGCGGACGGCTCCCACCATGCCGAGAACGTTTACGACGTCCGCCGCGATGCCTTTCTCCGCTCGCAGGGCTTTTCGGTCCTTCGCTTCTGGAACAATGACATCCTCGAGAACATCGGCGGAGTGTTCGACGCCATCTACGCTGAACTGACATCCCCTCACCCTCCCAAGCCTGCGGCTTGGGCCCCTCCCTCTCCCGCAAGGGGAGAGGGGCTTGGAGAGAGCAATGCCTGACACCTACGACCTCATCGTCCTCGGCTCCGGACCGGGCGGCTATGTCGCCGCGATCCGCGCGGCGCAGCTTGGGCTCAAGACCGCGATCGTCGAGCGCGAGAATCTCGGCGGCATCTGCCTCAACTGGGGGTGCATCCCGACCAAGGCGCTGCTGCGCACGGCCGAGGTGTTCCACTACATGACCCACGCCGACGCCTACGGCCTCTCCAACGACAAGCCGTCGTTCGACCTTGCCAAGGTCGTCGGCCGAAGCCGCGCCGTCGCCAAGCAGCTCAACCAGGGCGTCACGCACCTGATGAAGAAGAACAAGATCGCCGTGCACATGGGCGAAGGCGCGATCACCGGCAAGGGCAAGCTCAGCGTTACCGGCTCCGACGGCAAGACCGCCGACCTAACCGCCAAGCACATCATCGTCGCGACCGGCGCCCGCGCCCGCGACCTCCCCTTCGCCAAGGCCGACGGCAAGCGCATCTGGACCTATCGCCACGCCATGACGCCGGCGGAAATGCCGACCGAATTGCTCGTCATCGGCTCGGGCGCCATCGGTATCGAATTCGCCAGCTTCTACGCCGACCTCGGCGCCAAGGTGACCGTCGTCGAAATGCTCGACCGCGTCGTCCCGGTCGAGGATGCGGAGATCAGCGCGCAGCTCCAAAAGAGCCTGCAGAAGCAGGGCCTGACCATCCTCACCGGCGCCGGTGTTGAAAGCCTGACCCCGGACGCCAGCGGCGTCACCGCGAAGATCAAGACCGGCGACGGCAAGTCCGCCGACCACAGGTTCAGCCACTGCATCGTCGCCGTCGGCATCGTCCCCAACACCGAGAATATCGGGCTCGAAGCGCTCGGCGTGAAAACCACCAAAGGCCACATCGACACCGACCCGATGTGCCGCACCAACGTCCCCGGCATCTGGGCGATCGGCGACGTCACCGCGCCGCCGTGGCTCGCCCACAAGGCCAGCCACGAGGGCGTCACCGCCGCCGAAGCCATCGCGCAGGAGCTCGGCAACAAGGACGTCCACCCGCACGCCACCGACCCGAAGAACATCCCCGGCTGCACTTACTGCCGCCCCCAGGTCGCTTCGGTAGGGCTCACCGAGGCGAAAGCGAAGGAGCTCGGCTACGAGGTCAAGGTCGGCAAGTTCCCGGCCATCGGCAACGGCAAGGCGATCGCGCTCGGCGAGGTCGACGGCTTCGTGAAGACGGTGTTCGACGCGAAGACCGGCGAGCTGCTCGGCGCCCACATGATCGGCGCCGAGGTCACCGAGCTGATCCAGGGCTACACGATCGGCAAGACCGCCGAGCTGGTCGAGACGGACTTCATCCAGACCGTCTTCCCGCACCCGACGCTCAGCGAGATGATGCACGAAAGCGTCCTTGCCGCGTTCGGTCGAGTGATCCACATCTGACGCCGCTGTCCTACACAGCCCGACATGTGCAATGGGGCGGCATGACCTGCCTTCGTTCGAGCGCTGACCATGCTGTTGTTCCCGGCCCTCGCGGGCGTGCGTGCGCGATCACGCGCGGGGCGAGCGCGACCTTTGTGACCTTTCGCGGCCGATGAGCGCCCCCACCACGAGCACGCGGACGCTCGTCGTCGCGCTTCTCGCCAACCTCGGCATCGCCGTCTCGAAATTCGCCGCCGCCGCGATTACCGGCTCCTCGGCGATGCTGACCGAGGGCGTGCATAGCGTCGTCGACTGCGCCAACCAGCTGCTTTTGATGTGGGGCCGGCGTCAGGCCAAGAAGCCGCCCGACAAATACCACCCGTTCGGCTACGG
>NZ_JAFAVR010000239.1 GCF_019242355.1 Sphingomonas sp.
TCGCATTGGCCGACGGTGCGGCCAATGGCCGTCCACTTGCCAAGAGCAATGCCTGCATCGCGCGGTGCGCAGGAACTCGAAGCGCGATGGTCGGGAGGCCGGCCGTGACGATCGAGGCAATTCCCGCATCGTCGCGAAGGGGAACCACGAGAGTGAGAGGACCAGGCCAATGAGCTTCGGCAAGTCCACGCGAAGTCTCGTCGAAGACACCGATGCGCTCAGCTGAAGCAAGATCAGGAACATGCACGATCAAGGGGTTGAAGCTCGGCCTTCCCTTGGCTTCGTAGATGCGGGCGACGGCCGATGCACTGGTTGCGTCGGCAGCGAGCCCGTAGACTGTTTCTGTCGCGACCGCGACCGGCTCGCCCGCGAGGATCAGGCGGGCGGCCTCGGCAACGGCGTCGTCGCTGAACGGGATAAGCCGGGTGTGCATCGAGGCGCGGCTAACGGATTACCGCCGCTCCGGGAAGTTCAGGCGCGGTCGCGCTCCATCAGCTTGGCCGGATCGATGCCCAGACGCTTCATCCGCGCGCTGATCTGCGGCCACTCCTCCTTGAGGAAACGGTTGCGCTCCGACGCGTTCAGCTTCGCGCGCGCTCCCGGGGCGACGAACATCCCGACTCCGCGCCGGACGATGATCAGCCCCTCATCCTGGAAGCCCTGGTAGGCCTTGGCGACGGTGAGCGGGTTCGCCTGCTGCTCCGCGGCCAGCGCGCGAACCGAGGGAAGCGGGTCGCCATCCGTATATTTGCCGGCGAGGATCGCATCGGCGATCGTCTCGCGGAGACGGACGTAGACGGGTTTCTCGTGCTGCCGGCCAAGCGTCATGCTGTTCTAATACAGCGCTCCAGGTAAATTTCAAATAAAAACAGGCCTAGGGTGCGGGCGGCGTCCAGCTTTTCACGATCGGAGACTTGGGTTCGCGCGGCCGCTCCTCGAGCTCGCGGCCGGGCTGGCCGATGAAGATGAAGCCGGCGATCCGCTCGCCGGGTTCGCAAAAGGCGCTTCTCACCCGCTCCGAATAAGCGCGCCAGCCAGTCACCCAGCCGCCGACATAGCCGAGCGCTTCGGCGCCGAGCAGCAGGTTCATGGCCGCGGCACCGCACGACAGCTCCTGCTCCCAGACCGGGATCTTGTGATCGGGCACCGGCGCCGAGACCAGCACCACCAGCTGCCCGGCATAGTGCGCGAACTGGTCCTCCTTCTCGTGACGGGCGATCATCGCGCATGGGTCACTCTCGACGAGCGCCTGGCGGAGAAGCGCGCCGAGGCTATCGCGCTGGTCGTCGGCGACAAGGATGAAGCGCCAGGGGAAGAGCTGGCCGTGATCCGGCGTGCGCGACGCGATTTCCAGGATGAGCCGCATCTCCTGGGCCGACGGACCCGGCCCGATGAGGTCACGGGGCTTGGCGGATCGGCGGGTCTGCAGCAGCGAAAGGGCGGAGGAGCGATCGTTCAGCATCGGGAAGCGCACATAGGTTGGCCGTCGCATCGCAACAATCGGCTTCACATGCGCAAAATCGTCGTTACCGTCGCCGCGTCGCGCTCGGCTTCATTGCCCGCGCATGGGGAGAGATTTCGAATGGTCGACACGCCCGGCGCAGAAGCGCCGTCCTCGCCGGACATCACGCACGTCCAGCCCGCCGACAAGGGCACCTGGATGGGCCACCCACGGCAGCTCCGCCGCCTGTTCGGGATCGAGATGTGGGAGCGATTCGGCTTTTATGGCATGCGGGCCTTGCTGGTGCTCTATCTCACCAAGCATTTCCTCTTCCAGGACCACCAGGCGAACGGAATCGTCGGCGGCTATCTCAGCCTCGTCTACCTGACCCCGGTCGTCGGTGGCTGGCTCGCCGACCGCTATCTTGGCTCGAAGCGGGCGGTGAAATGGGGCGCGATCGTCATGGCGGTCGGCTACTTCATGCTGTGCTTCGGCGGCCAGGCGGCAAAGCCCTATGCGACGATTGCGGGCACCCGCTATGACGTCACTCAGGCGCAGGCCGCGACGACGCTGGCGCCGAACACAGCGCCCCAGACCATCCAGATGAACGGCCAGACGCTGACCATCCACGGCCTGCCCGACGGATCGGTGCAGCTGCTCGCGCCCGGCGGCCAGGTTGCGCAGACGGTCCCCGCATCGCAGTTCGTCGCCGGCGCCGAAGGCTCGTCCTTCTACACCACCTTCCTGCTGTTCGCGCTGGGCCTGATCGTCATCGGCAACGGCTTCTTCAAGCCCAACATCTCGACCATCGTGGGAGCGCTCTACGCGCCTGGCGACCGCCGCCGCGATGCCGGTTTCACGATCTTCTACGCGGGCATCAACATCGGTTCGATCCTTGGCCAGCTGGCGGTGCCCTTCCTCGCCGATCACGTCGGCTGGTGGGCCGGCTTCCTCTGCGTCTCGCTGGTGCTCCTGCTCGGCTGGGGCATGACCCAATTCGATGGCGGACGGCTCGCTGGCTACGGCGAGCCGCCCAAGCAGGAAGGGGCGGACCGTGCGCCGCTTATCTACATCCTGTCGATCGCGTCGGTGGTCCTGTTCTGGCTCATCTTCCGCAACGTGATCGATACGCCCGAGGCTAGCGGGAACACGATCTGGGAATATGTCGTCGCGACGCCGCTGCTCGGGAAGGCGCTGCTGCTGATCTTCCTTGCCGCAGTGATCGGCATCCCGATCTGGTCGTGGCGCGCGGGCGACAGGACAGAGCGTGAGATGATGCTTGCCGCGGTCATCCTCGTCATCTTCAACGTGACCTTCTGGGCGCTGTTCGAGCAGGCAGCCTCGTCGCTGACTTTGTTCGCCGATCGCAACACGGACCTTCAGATTTTTGGTTTCCACATGACCGCGGCAGCGACGCAGCAGTTCAATCCGATTGTCGTGGTCCTGTTCGCTCCGGTGCTGAGCTATCTGTGGCTCGGCCTTGCCAAGCGCAATCTCGAACCATCGATCCAGCTCAAGTTCGCGCTTGCGCTGGTACTCGTCGGCCTCGGCTTCGTCGTTTTGTCCTGGAGCGGCGCAACGGCCGACGAGGCGGCGCGGGTGTCGCTGTGGTGGCTGGTCCTGACCTATTTCCTCCATTCGATCGCCGAGCTTTGCATTTCGCCGGTGGGCCTCAGCATGATCACAAAGCTGTCGCTCGCCCGCGTCGTGGGCATGATGATGGGCGTTTGGTTCCTGTCGATCTCCGTCGGCGAATATCTCGCTGGAGCCGCGGCTCAGGCGGCTTCGGTCGAGACCGTCGGCGGGCAGGTCACCAACCCGCAGCTCGCGCTGGCGACCTACACCCACACCTTCATGACCGGCGGTGAAATGACGATCGCGGCCGGCATTGTCCTGCTGGTGATCTCGCCGTGGCTTCGCAAGATCATGCACGGCGTGAAGTAGCAGCGGCGGTCCACTCGCGCTAAACGGCCGGCGATGACACGCAAATTCTTCGGCACGGACGGGATCCGCGGGCTCACCAACAGCGAGCCGATGACCGCGCAGATGGCGCTGTCGGTGGGAATGGCGGCCGGAGCGCACTTCGTGCGCGGCGACCACCGGCACCGCGTCGTGATCGGCAAGGACACGCGCCTCAGCGGCTACATGATGGAATCGGCGATGGTCGCCGGCTTCACCAGTGTCGGCATGGACGTCGTCTTGCTCGGACCGATGCCGACTCCGGCGGTCGCGATGCTCACCCGCTCGATGCGCGCCGACCTCGGCGTCATGATCTCCGCATCCCACAATCCGTTCGCCGACAACGGGATCAAGCTGTTCGGCCCTGACGGCTACAAGCTCAGTGACGAGGACGAGCGCGCGATCGAAACGCGCCTCGAAGGACAGCCGAAGCTGGCCAAGGCCGAGCTGATCGGCCGGGCGCGCCGGATCGACGATGCCCGCGGCCGCTACATCCATTTCGCAAAGTCGACTTTCCCGGACCATTTGCGGCTCGATGGCCTCAAGGTCGTCGTCGATTGCGCGAATGGCGCCGCCTATCACGTCGCGCCGGATACCTTGTGGGAGCTTGGCGCCGACGTTGTTCCGATCGGGGTCACGCCCAACGGCCAGAACATCAATGAGAACTGCGGGTCGACTCACCCGAAGCAGCTTCAGGAAGCGGTAGTCGAAAGCGGGGCCGACATCGGCCTGGCGCTCGACGGAGACGCCGACCGCCTGATCGTGGTCGACGAAACCGGGCGCCTGGTCGACGGCGACCAGCTGATGGCGTTGATCGCCCTCAGCCTGCACCGCCGCGGCGAGCTTCACGGCGACGGCATCGTCGCCACCGTCATGTCCAACCTCGGCCTCGAGCGGAAGCTCGGCGAGGCTGGCCTCAAGCTGCTCCGGACGCAGGTCGGCGACCGCTATGTCCTCGAAGGCATGCGTCGCAGCGGCTGCAACGTCGGCGGGGAGCAGAGCGGGCACATCATCCTGTCCGATCACGCGACCACCGGCGACGGCCTGGTGGCGGGCTTGCAGGTGCTTGCCGCGCTGGTGGAAGCGAAGGCGCCGGCGAGCACGCTGCTCCGGCAGTTCGAGCCTTTGCCGCAGCTCCTCAAGAACGTGCGCTTCAACGGCGGCGCCGCGCCGCTCGAGGCCGATAGCGTACGCAAGCGAATCGCGGCGGCCGAGGCGGAGCTCGAAGGCAGGGGACGCCTCGTCATCCGCAAGTCGGGGACCGAACCCCTGATCCGCGTCATGGCCGAAGGCGAGGACCCACAGATGGTGGAGCGGCTGGTCGAGGACATCTGCGCGGCCGTCCAGTCGGCAGCGTGAACCCTTTCTTGGCAATTGTCGGTCAGACGACACTGCTGTGCACATGCATCATTTCGGCTCCGGGACCCGGAACGCGGCAACGGCGATGACCTCGACCGCGAGGATCCTGATCATCGCCGGATCGGACTCGGGCGGCGGCGCTGGCGTGCAGGCGGATATCAAGACCGTCACCATGCTGGGCGGCCACGCGATGACCGCAATCACCGCCATCACCGCTCAGAACACGCTGGGAGTCACGGCGGTGCACCCCGTACCGGCGGAAACGGTGCTGGCACAGATCGATGCGGTCATCGACGATATTGGCGTCGACGCCATCAAGATCGGCATGATCGGTAGCGCCTTCACCGCATCCCAGGTCGCCGCGCGGCTGGATCGCCTTCGCGCCGAGCAGCCGGGGCTGCCGATCGTGTTCGATCCGGTCATGGTCGCCACCAGCGGGTCGGAGCTTGCCGATGAGGCGACCGTCGCCGCCTTCGGGCGGCTGATGGATGTCGCGACAGTGGTGACTCCCAACTTGCCCGAACTTCACCGCCTGACGTCGGAGGACGATCCCGTTGCGGCCGCGCTTCACCTGGTCGGCGAGCATGGCTGCGCAGTCCTAATCAAGGGCGGGCACGAGGAAGGCGAAGCGCTCGCCGACGCGCTGATCGAAGAAGACAATATGACCAGCTGGCAGGGCCAGCGGATCGACACGACCAGCACGCATGGGACCGGCTGCACGCTCGCGAGCGCCACGGCGTTGTTTCTAGCGCAGGGCAATTCCCTGCCGGAAGCGATTGGGCGTGCCCGTGAATTCGTCCGCGTGGCATTGCGCGAGGCGCCTGGTCTCGGACAGGGCGCTGGACCGCTCGGGCAGCAGAACGTGCGGCTCGAGACGGGCGGCGGTCCGCGGCTCAACCAGGTGACCGTGACCGGCACCAATTACGAGCGTTCCGTTGACTTCTACCGCAAGCTCGGCCTGACGCAGATCGTCGACAATCCGCCCGATTATGCCCGGTTCGAGACCGCCGGCGGCGCGACCTTCTCGGTGCAGATCGACC
>NZ_JAFAVR010000082.1 GCF_019242355.1 Sphingomonas sp.
GCGGTCGCGGTAGTCGGACGCAAGCTCGAACATCGCGTGGTTGAGGCTGTGGAAGCCGGCAAGCGTGACGAACTGGAACTTGTAGCCCATGGCTCCGAGCTCGCGCTGGAAATTGGCGATCGTGTCCCGTTCGAGCTTCGCCTGCCAGTTGAAGCTGGGCGAGCAATTGTAGGCCAGCATCTTGCCCGGGTAGCGGGCATGGATGCCGTCGGCGAAGGCTCGCGCTTCGTCGATGTTCGGATGACTGGTTTCGAACCACAGAAGGTCGGCGTGGGGCGCGAATGCGAGGCCTCGCGCGATGCAATGATCGAGGCCGCTCCCTTCACGGAGCCTGAAGAATCCCTCGGGCGTGCGCTCGCCGGTGATGAACTCGTGGTCGCGCTCATCGATATCGCTGGTGATGAGCTTCGCGCTTTCGGCATCGGTGCGAGCGACGATGATCGTTGGAACGCCGCACACGTCGGCGGCAAGGCGCGCGGCATCCAGGTTCCTGACTGCCGCCTGGCTGGGGATGAGCACCTTGCCGCCGAGGTGGCCGCACTTCTTTTCAGACGCGAGCTGATCCTCGAAGTGAACGCCGGAGGCGCCCGCCTCGACATAGGCCTTCATGATCTCGAAGCAGTTGAGGGGGCCGCCGAACCCTGCTTCCGCATCAGCGACAATCGGAGCGAACCAGTCACGCTTCGCGCCGCCTTCCATGTGCTCGATCTGGTCGGCCCGCTGCAGGGTGCGGTTAATCCTGCGCGCAAGCTCCGGCCCCGAGTTCGACGGATAGAGCGACTGGTCCGGGTACATCGCGCCGGCAACATTGGAATCCGCTGCGACCTGCCAGCCAGACAGATAGATCGCCTGGAGCCCCGCCCGCACCATTTGCATCGCCTGGTTTCCGGTCACCGCTCCGAGCGCGCGGATCGGCTCGTCTTGATGCAGAAGCTCCCACAATTTGAGTGCACCCCGCCGCGCGACCGTATGTTCAATCGCGACCGAGCCGCGCAGCCGAAGCACCTCGTCCATCGTATACGCGCGCTCGATACCGTCGAACCGCCCGGTGGGTGCTCCAACCAACTCGTCAAAACTTGTCATGCCATTCTCCAGCTCGATCAGCGAATCGGGCCCATTGGACCATTCCGTCACCATCGCGTCCCGGCAAAAAGGGTCTATCGGTCACAAATTGACTTGCGATCTTCGACAAAGATTGACAGCTTCTCCGCATGTCGGCGAAACTTTTCCTCGGTCATCGCCTGCGCCGCCTGCGCCGTGATCGCGACCTGTCGCAGACCGAGATGGCGAAGAGCCTCGCGATCAGTCCGAGTTATCTCAACCATCTCGAACGCAACCAGCGCCCCGTAACCGCGGGCCTGCTGCTCAAGCTTGCCGAGCTCTACGATATCGACGTGCGCGCATTCGCGGCCGGGAGCGGTGTGCACACCGGCGCCGATGCTCTGGTCGAGATTTTCTCCGACAAGATCCTGAGGGACTTCGGAGTGCCCCGCTTCGAGCTTGCCGAGCTCGCCAACAATGCGCCCACCATCGCCGATGCGATCGCCCGGCTGTACACGAGCGTGAAGGAGGCCGAGCGCCACCCCAGCGCCGCCCGGGCTGCCGACGCGCGCGTCCTCGTCACGCCCGAAAACTTCGTGCGCGACTACATTCAGCAGCATCGCAATCATTATCCCGCGCTCGAGGAAGCAGCGGAAACATTGGGCGCGGCGCTGAGCGATTCGCTGTCGATGGCGGGGCCGATGCGGCGCCGGCTGAAGGACGCGTGGGGCATCACCGCCTCCGTCGTTCCGCAATCGGAGCTTGGGAGCGTCAGCCAGCTTTACGACGCCGACCGACGGCATTTCCTGATCTCGTCTCAGCTGCGGTCCGAGAACCGGCTGTTCGCCCTCGCCTACCAGCTCGCGCTCGTCGAGTTCGCGAACGTGATCGACCGGATGGTGGCCGAAGCTCGGCCGCCCGACGAGGGCATCCGGCAGCTGCTTCACATCAGCCTCGCGGATTATGCGGCAGGCGCGATCATGATGCCATACAGGCGCTTCCTCGAAAGCGCCGAAAGCTATCGCTATTCGATCGACCGGCTGTGCGGCGAATATGGCGCGAACGTGGAGCAGGTCGCCCATCGCCTGACGACGCTCACGCGACCGGGGGAGAGCGGCGTCCCGTTTTTCATGTTGAGGGTGGATCCCGCCGGCAACATCTCAAAGCGTTATGCCGGCGAGAATTTCCCGTTCTCGCGTTTCGGCGGGACCTGTCCGCGCTGGAACCTGCACGCCGCCTTTCAGGCCGCCGGCCAGGTCGTCACGCAGGTGATCGAAACGCCGGACGGCCAGCGCTATTTCACGGTCGCGCGGACGATCGAGCGGCCGATCCGCACCGAGCTTGCGACCGGTTTGCTGGCGATCGGCCTGGGCTGCGACCTTCGCCATGCTCACAAGCTGTCGTGCGCCGACGTCTACGATCTGTCCCGGCCGCGAGTCACTCCGGTCGGGCCAGCATGCGCGATCTGCCCGCGCATGGATTGCGCCTATCGCGCTACTCCGCCCGCCGGGCGAATGCTCGCGGTTGATCGCACCCGGAAGTCGATTTCCCCTTACCCGTTCATCCCCTCCTGAACGGTCGCGATCGTGCGAGTGGACGCGCACGAACTGGCGCCGATGCCCTTCGAGACCCCGGTCTAGCCGACTCCCAGATTGCGCCGGAACGGGACGAATCTGCGCCCGGGTGTGCATTTCCCCTATTCCCTACTAGGGAACTAGAGAATATGGAGGATATCGGCACCGAAGGGAATATTATCATGCTCCGGACGAAGACACTTCGTATAGGTATTGCTGCGCTTGCGGCAGCGATCACGCCGGTGTCGGCTCACGCCGCGCCAACCCAGATCCTCAACGTTTCGTACGATCCAACGCGCGAGCTTTACCAGCAGATCAACGCCGCATTCGCGCCGAAGTGGCAGGCAGCGACCAAGCAGCCGATCATCATCAAGCAAAGCCACGGCGGATCGGGCAAGCAGGCGCGTTCGGTTATCGACGGCCTTCCCGCCGACGTCGTCACGCTGGCGCTCGGCTATGACGTCGACGCGATCGCCAAGAAGGGCTTGATTGCGAGCAACTGGGAGCAAAGGCTTCCGAACAACAGCACGCCATATTATTCCACGATCGTCCTTCTCGTGCGTCATGGTAATCCCAAGCGCATCCAGGATTGGGATGATCTCATCCGTCCGGACGTGAAGGTCATCACGCCCAATCCGAAGACCAGCGGCGGCGCACGCTGGAACTACCTCGCGGCATGGGGCTACGCGCTCAAGACCTATGGCTCGCCTGAAAAGGCCAAGCTGTTCATGGCCAAGCTGTTCCGCAACGTCGCCGTTCTCGACAGCGGCGCGCGCGGATCGACGACGACGTTCGTCGAACGTGGGCAGGGCGACGTCCTGATCGCCTGGGAAAACGAAGCGCTGCTCGCCGCCAACAAGCTTGGCCGCGGCAAGTTCGAGATCGTGAACCCGTCGGTCTCGATCCTCGCCGAGCCCTCGGTCGCGGTGGTTGACAAGGTCGTCGACAAGCACGGCACCCGGCAGGCCGCGGAGGCCTATCTCAAGTTCCTCTACACGCCCGAGGCTCAGGAGATCATCGCGCGCAACTACTTCAGGCCGCGCAACCCACAGGTCGCGGCCAAGTACAAGGCGCAGTTCCCGAACCTCAAGCTGTTCACGATCGACCGGAACTTCGGCGGTTGGGACAAGGCACAGGCGCTGCACTTCAATGACGGCGGCCTGTTCGACCAGGAATACGAAGCGGCGAAGCGTTAGCTTCCACACAAAGGGGAAAACACATCATGCGTATCCTGCTTCTCGCGGGCGCCTCCGTGCTCGCGCTTACGTCACCCGCGCGTGCGCTGCAGACGACCCCGCAGGCGCCGCAACCGTCGGCGCCGACGAACGACGCGTCGCAGCTCGACACGCTTGAGCCGGCCAGCGACCAGCCGGCGCAGGCCGCCCCGGCCGCGCCGACCGGCAATCCGGTGCTCGACAGGCTGAACGCCCTCGAAGCGCGAGTGAACCAGCTCGAGCAGGAGAATGCCGAGCTGAGGCAGAGCTCGGAGCTCAACGAAGGCCGTCTCGCAACCGTCGAGACGCGAGCGGCGAAGAATGCGCAATTTGGCTGGGTCCCAACCATATCCGACCCCAACGGCAGCTTCACCTTCAAGCCGCGCGGCGTGGTCGATGCCGATGCCGCCGTGTTCAGCTCGCGCGAAGGTGGCTACGATTATAACGATGGAACCGCCTTCCGCCGCCTTCGCCTCGGGTTCGAGGGCACTGCGTTCAAATGGTTCAACTACCGGGCCGAGGTGGACTTCGCGGGAGACGCGGTGAACATCACCGACGCCTACCTGCAGTACACCAAGATCCCGAAGACGGTCCTGACCATTGGCCAGCACAAGGCTCCGTTCGGGCTGGAGAGCAACAATAGCGACAACTACAACGTGTTCATCGAGCGCGGGATGTTCACCAATGCGTTCGGCAATGCCGGAGCGGAGCGACGCATCGGCATTTCTGCGGCCTATGCGCCCAAGGAGAACATCAACGTCGCCGGCGGCTTCTTCGGCGATAATGAAAGCGTCAGTCGCGGGCTCGGCACCGCGCCGGGCGAAAGCTGGGGCTTCAACGGCCGCGCGACCTGGGAGCCGGTCTTCCAGGACGGCAAGATCATCCATGTCGGCCTGTCCGGCTTCTATCGCGATCGGCTGAAGTCCGGCGACATCCCCGACGCGGTTCGACTGAATGACCGGCCGAACATCCGCGTCGACAACGGCAACATCGCGGACAGCGGCGTGATCACGAACGTGCACTCGATGACCTATGCAGGCGCGGAGGCGGCCGGCGTATTCGGGCCCCTGACCGTCGCAGGCGAGGCCGGGCGGCTGTGGCTTGACCGGTTCGACGCTGATAACCTGCATTTCACAGGCTATTACGGATATGCGGCCTATATGCTGACGGGCGAGACCCGGCCGTTCAAGGGCGGCAATTTCGATCGCGTCCGGCCGTTCCATGAGCTCGGCAACGGCGGACTCGGCGCGTTCGAGGTCGCGGTTCGCTACGACCATCTGAACCTTGCGGACACGCCGGTCGCGTCGCGGATCGGCAACAAGGCGTCGAGCTTCACCGGCGCGCTGAACTGGTACTTCAATCCGTACGTGAAGCTCATGTTCAACTGGGTGCATTTCTGGGGCGACAACACGCCTCTCGACCCGGTCGGATCGAAGACCCGGGGCGACGCTTTCGCAACGCGTCTGCACCTCGACTTCTGACGAACTCGTGATGTCCCGTGCGTTCCCTCGCCGCTCCTCGCGGCTGCCTGGCTTCGGATTGTCGCTGGGCATCACGATCCTGTGGCTGTCGCTGATCGTCCTGATTCCGCTCTCGGCAGTGTTTCTGAAGAGCGGAAGCGACGGTTGGCACAGCTTCTCCAGCGCGGCTTTCTCGTCCCGCGCGCTCGCCGCCTACCGGCTCTCTTTCGGAGCGGCGGCGATGGCAGCGGCGATCAATTGCGTGTTCGGCCTGCTCGTCGCCTGGGTTCTGGTCCGATACGACTTCGCGGGCCGACGCCTGCTGAGCGCGCTCATCGACCTGCCGTTCGCCCTGCCGACGGCGGTTGCGGGCATTGCCCTCACCGCGCTCTATGCGGACACCGGCATCATCGGACGGATCGTCGAGCCGGCCGGTTTGCCGATCGCCTACAGGCCCGCGGGCGTGGTGGTCGCGCTGACCTTCATCGGGCTGCCGTTCGTGGTCCGGACGGTCGAGCCCGTGCTCGCCGATGCCTCGAGCGAAGTCGAGGAAGCGGCGCTGACCCTCGGAGCGACGCGGATCCAGACATTTTCGCGAGTCATCCTGCCGTCGATCGGCCCGGCGCTCGCGACCGGCTTCGCGCTCGCCTTCGCTCGCGGCGCGGGCGAGTATGGATCGGTCATCTTCATTGCCGGCAACGTCCCCTTCAAATCCGAGATCGCGCCGCTGCTGATCGTCACCCAGCTCGAAGAGTATAATTACGCCGGGGCGGCCGCGATCGCCTGCGTGATGCTCCTAATTTCCTTCGCCCTCCTGCTGCTTCTCAACATGCTGCAGCATTGGCAGCAGCGGAGGGGCGGATGACCCGCGCCGGTCTTCGCGAGCCCGCCGCGGTCAAGGCGCTGCTGATCCTGGCAGCTCTTGCCTACGTCGCCGCGATGCTCCTGCTGCCGCTCGGCGCCGTCCTTTATGAGGCGTTTCTGAGGGGCATGGGCGCCTGGTGGGCAGCAATCCGCGACCCCGACGCGAAGGCATCGATCTGGCTGACGCTGGTCGTCGCCGCGGTGTCGGTACCGCTGAACACGATGTTCGGACTGGCCGCGGCCTGGGCGATCGCCAAGTTCGACTTTCGCGGCAAGACAGCGTTGATCACGCTGATCGAAATCCCGTTCTCCGTCTCGCCGGTCGTCTCGGGCCTCGTCTTCGTCCTGATCTTCGGGGCGCAAGGCTGGTTCGGGCCGTGGCTCGATCGGCACGACGTCCACATCATCTTCGCTCTGCCCGGCTTGATCCTCGCGACTGTCTTCGTCACCTTCCCGTTCGTCGCTCGGCAGCTCATTCCGCTCATGGCCAGCCAGGGACGCTCCGACGAAGAGGCCGCGCTGACGCTCGGCGCATCGGGCTGGCAGACATTCTGGCGTATCACGCTGCCCAATATCCGCTTCGGCCTGCTCTACGGAGTGCTCCTGTGCAACGCCCGGGCGATGGGAGAGTTTGGCGCCGTCAGCGTCGTTTCCGGTCACATCCGCGGCGAGACCAATACCATGCCGCTTCAAGTGGAGGCACTCTACAATGACTACGACTTTGTCGCGGCCTTCGCAGTCGCCTCGCTCCTCGCTCTTCTGGCCCTCGTCACCCTCACCCTCAAATCCGCGCTCGAATGGCGCTATCGCGGCGCACTCAGCGCCCGCCACTGACATGTCGATCCGCGTCGAGCAGATTTCGAAGAGCTTCTCCGCTTATCCCGCGCTCGCGGGCGTATCGCTGACCATCAGCGACGGCGAGTTTGTCGCGCTGCTCGGGCCGTCGGGGTCGGGCAAGACGACCCTTCTTCGCATTCTCGCAGGCCTTGAGACCGCGGAAAGCGGACAGGTCTGGTTCGGCGAGCGCAACGTCACCGCCGACAGTCCCTCGTCGCGCGGCATCGGCTTCGTATTTCAGCATTATGCCCTGTTCGGCCACATGACCGTCGCGAAGAACGTGGCGTTCGGCCTCGACGTCATGAGCCGGCGCGCCCGCCCCTCGGCGACGGACATCCGCGCGCGAGTCGAGCAATTGTTGGAGCTGGTGCAGCTCCCCGGGCTCGGAGCGCGCTATCCATCCCAGCTCTCGGGTGGGCAGCGCCAGCGCGTGGCGCTTGCCCGCGCCCTCGCCCGCCAGCCTCGCATCCTCCTCCTCGACGAGCCTTTCGGAGCGCTCGACGCCAAGGTCCGGCGCGAACTCAGGGATGCACTTCGAAAAATCCACGACGACCTCGGCCTCACGTCCATCTTCGTCACTCACGACCAGGAAGAAGCATTCGCTCTCGCCGACCGCGTCGCAGTGTTGAACCAGGGCCACCTCGAGCAGTTCGCAACGCCCGAAGAGATCCAGGCCAGCCCCGCGAGCGAGTTCGTCACCAAGTTCCTGGGCTGATCGGGTTCGATCCGCGCCACTTGGCACCTGTACCGCAAATGCACAGCTTCGACGCCGCCATTTCCAAGTCGAGGCTTCCCGGCCAGCTTGTCGGCGGCTCTCGTGTAAAAATGCGTCTCGCCCGTGTCTGGCCGGGAGCTCCAGGTGCGGGCCCATTTCCCTGCCGCCGCAAAGCGATCCCTTCGGATGTCGCGGATTGCAACGCGGAGCCAGCGTTTGTTTAGCCGAGAAGCTAATGTCTGCTTTCGACCCAAAGCAGACACTGACCCGCATAGCATTCCTGCTTGTTTCTGATTCCCAGCATCCTAAGGTCTCGGCCGTTTGTCGTGGGGGGCCGGAGTGGCGGATCAAGCGCCAGACGTCTTCGTTTCCTACAAGTCCGAAGATCGCGCTCGACTGAAGCCCCTCATTGCGGCCCTCGAAGCCGATGGTCTGACAGTCTGGTGGGATGCACACATCGGCGGCGGGGCAAATTGGCGCCGGGACATCGAGGAAAAGCTTGAATCCGCCCGGTCAGTGCTTGTTGCATGGACGAAGCGGTCCGTCGGGCCGGAAGGCGAATTTGTTCGCGACGAGGCCGCGCGGGCTCGGCAGCGCGGCGCATACGTACCCATTTTGCTGGACGCCGTTCGACCGCCGCTGGGTTTCGGGGAGGTGCATGCCCTCTCCCTCAAGGGCTGGAAGGGCGACCGGCAGGAAGCGGCCTACTTGGCTCTCTTGGACGCACTTCATCGGCGGATCGATGGACCCGCGGGCCTTCCCTCCGGCAAATCCGTACTGACGCGCCGATCCATTATGATTGGGTGCGCGGGTGCGGGAGCCGCTGCCGCGGGGCTTGCGGCCTGGGTTCATTTCAAGCCGAGCGCTGCTTCGGGACCAGGCAGCATCGCTGTCCTGCCATTCAGAAACCTCAGTGGCGACGCGAACCAGGCCTATTTCGCAGAGGGCATAGCCGATGAAATACGCGGCGCGCTAACCCGGCTGGGTGGTTTGACGGTGATCGGAAGCACCTCCTCCGCTGCGGTAAGCCAGGATGATGTCAGGGTTGCTGCCCAAAAGCTCGGGGTCGCCAACATTCTAACGGGCAGCGTTCGTCAGTCGCCGTCGACAATCAGAATCTCGGCTGAGCTTATCGATGGTCGGACGGGCGCGGATCGGT
>NZ_JAFAVR010000266.1 GCF_019242355.1 Sphingomonas sp.
TCATCACCGTGGCCAGCATGCCCATGTAATCGGCGGTCGCGCGGTCGAAGCCCTTGGCCGCCGCCGCCATGCCGCGGAAGATATTGCCGCCGCCGACCACCAGGCAGAGCTCGTGCCCCTGACCCTTGGCGGCCGCGATCTCCTCCGCGAGGCCTGCTACAGCCGCGGGATCGATGCCGAACTGCCCCTGCCCCATGAGCGCCTCGCCCGAGACCTTCAGGAGGATGCGGTTGAAGCGCTGGCGGGTCATAGGCGTCGGAACCGTCCTTCGAGGAGACAACAAGGGCGGCCAAGCCTTTATGGCCGGGCCGCCCCGTTGCCAATATCCCCGGACGTGCCGGGACGGTGCGTTACGCGACCGGCTCGGCCTTGTTCGTGCCGGCGGCGGCGGCGACTTCGGCGGCGAAGTCGCTTTCCTTCTTTTCGATGCCCTCGCCGAGCTGGAAGCGCACGAAGCCCTTGAGCGTAATCGGCGAGCCGGCGTCCTTCGCGGCTGACGCCACGACATCGGCGACCGGGGTCTTGTTGTCCATGACGAACAGCTGCGACAGGAGCGCATTGTCTTTCCGGAACTTGGCGAGGCCGCCCTCCACCATCTTCTCGATGATGTTCTGCGGCTTGCCGCTTTCCTTCGCCTTTTCCATCGCGATGCCGCGCTCGCGTTCCACGAGCTCCGCGGAAAGCTCTTCGGCCGACAGTGCCTGCGGGTGAGCGGCTGCGACGTGCATCGCGATCTGCTTGCCGAGCTGGGTCAGCGTATCGGCCGAAGCTGCGCTCTCGAGCGCGACCAGAACGCCGATCTTGCCGAGGCCGGGAGCGACCTGGTTGTGGACATAGGACACGACTGCGCCCTGGCTAACTTCCATGATCGCCGCACGGCGAAGCGACTGGTTTTCGCCGATCTTGGCAATGTTGTCGGTCAGCTTCTCCTGGACGGTGCCGCCTTCGGGGTAAGCCGCACCGGCCAGCGTTTCGACGTCTGTTCCGGTCGTAAGCACCAGCTTGGCGACGTTGCGGACGAAATCCTGGAAGATCTCGTTCTTGGCGACGAAGTCCGTCTCCGAGTTCACTTCGACGGCGGCGCCGCGCGTGCCCTCGACGACGACGCCGACGAGACCTTCGGCCGCAGTCCGCCCCGCCTTCTTGGCGGCCGCGGCAAGACCCTTGGCGCGAAGCCAATCGATCGAGGCTTCCATCTCGCCATTGTTCTCGGCGAGCGCCTTCTTGCAATCCATCATGCCGGCGCCGGTGCGCTCGCGCAGTTCCTTCACGGAAGCGGCCGTGATCTCAGCCATCTGTATTTCCTTCATAGCTCCCCTCCCGCTGGCGCGAGAGGTTGGGGGAGGGAATGTGGTGTCGAGAGCCTGCGATAACAGGCCCTCCCCTGACCCCTCCCGCGGGCGGGAGGGGGAATGGATTCACGCCAGCGCGGCTTCCGCCGGCGGCTCGGCCATGCTGCCGATGTCCTGGCCGCGAGCCTGGGCGTTGCCCGACCGGCCCTCGCCGACGGCCTGCGCAACCGAATCGGTATACAGGCGAATCGCGCGGCTGGCGTCGTCGTTGCCCGGGACCGGGAACGCGATGCCCGTCGGATCACTGTTCGAATCGAGGATCGCCACGACCGGAATGCCAAGCACATTGGCTTCCTTGATCGCCAGCTCTTCCTTGTTAGTATCGACCACGAACATGACGTCCGGCAGACCGCCCATGTCGCGGATGCCGCCAAGGCTCTTCTCGAGCTTGTCGCGCTCGCGGGTCAGCTGGAGGACTTCCTTCTTGGTGAGGCCGGCGGTGTCGCCCGACAGCTGCTCCTCGAGGCTCTTCAGCCGCTTGATCGAGTTGGAGATCGTCTTCCAGTTGGTCAGCATGCCGCCGAGCCAGCGGTGGTTGACGAAATGCTGACCGGACGCACGGGCCGCCTCGGCGACCGGGTCCTGCGCCTGCCGCTTTGTGCCAACGAACAGCACCTTGCCGCCGCGAGCGACCGTCTGCTGAATGAAGTCCAGCGCGCGCGAGAAAAGCGGCACGGACTGCGACAAATCGATGATGTGAACGCCGTTGCGGTCGCCGAAGATGTACGGCTTCATCTTGGGGTTCCAGCGATGGGTCTGGTGGCCGAAGTGCGCTCCGGCCTCGAGCAATTGCTGCATCGTGACGACGGTGGTCGCCATAGGTCTTTCTCCTTCCGGTTTTGCCTCGACGGAGCCGTGTCACCGATCGTTCGATCGGCACCGGTATGTAAGCTCCGCCTGTGGGATATCGGCGCCCCTAACGGAAGCTCGCCCGCTTTTCAAGCGCTTGGCCAGAGCTTGACAGGCGAGAACATATCGGGAACATTGAATCGTCTCACCGGGCGATTTTGTCGTGGTTGGAACGAAACGTGTCCAATTCGGTTAGGCGCTCAAAGACAAGGATGAATCGATGACTGCAGCTCTCGGTACCCTCGCTTTCCTCGCCACCCTGTGGCTTCTGGTCGTCGTGGGTGC
>NZ_JAFAVR010000232.1 GCF_019242355.1 Sphingomonas sp.
TCATGCCGATCGGTTCGAGGATTGCTCTGCACTGATCCTCGTCGACGGCCGTCCGGCGATCATCTTTCCGGCCTCGATCATGGAGGGCCACGTGCACAGTCATGGCGGACTGACGTTCGGCGGCCTCGTCGTCCGGCGCGCCGTCAGGACGAGCGCGGTGCTCGACGCAGGAGAAGCGCTACTCGGCAAGCTGCACGAATGGGGGGCCCGGAAGCTAACGGTTCGGGTGCTTCCCCCGCCGTTCGCGAGCCATCCCTCACAGGACGCGGAACTGGCTTTCCTGAGGCGAAACTTCCACGTCGTGCGCCGCGACGTGTCGAGCATCGTCAGGCTCGGCGGGCCATCGTCGATCTCGAAGAGCAAGCAGCGCGACATTCTCAGAGCGAAGAAGCTTGGCGTGACGGTCGAAGAGATTGGGCTCAATCTCTTCTATCCACTGTTGGCAGACGTGCTTGCGAGACGTCACGATGCAGTCCCCGTGCATTCCATTGCAGAGTTGCAGGCACTGCAGCGAAATTTTCCGGATCGAATCCTGGTGCGCGCCGCCCGGCTGGACGGGGCCGTGGTGTCGGGCGCAGTTCTGTTTCGTTACGACGAGGTCTGGCACACGCAATATCTTGCGTCGGGTGAGGCCGGCCGGCGGTCGAATGCGCTCGACCTCGTTATCGCCTCGGCCATGCAGGAAGCCGCGGCGGCGGGTGCAGGCTGGTTCAGCTTCGGTACCTCGATGGACGGCGAGGAGATCAACGAAGGCCTGCTGTGGCAGAAGGAATCGTTCGGCGGCCGCTGCCTGTTGCAGGAGACCATCTCGGGCGATCTCTAAGGCGAGCTCCGTCTCGTTATCGCCCTGATCACGAGGTCGACGTCGGCCTGCGAAAGATGCGGACCGATCGGCAAGCTAAGCACTCGATTCGCCAAGCGCTCGGCAACCGGGAAGCTGCCCGGAGTGAAGCCGAGCTCGCTATAGGCACCCTGCAGGTGCGGCGGGATCCGATAGTGGATTTGCGTCTGCACCTTGCCATCGAGACGCGCTTGCAGCTCATCGCGATCAGGCGCCTGCACCACATAAAGGTGCCACACAGGATCGGCCCAGTTGGGAACGAACGGGAGCGCGAGCCCGGTTGCGGCCAGTTCGGCGGTATAAGTTGATGCGACGGCGCGCCGGCGACCGTTCCACTCGTCGAGGCGCGACAGCTTGACGCGCAGGATGGCCGCCTGAAGCGGATCGAGGCGCGAATTGACGCCCTTCACCTCGTTCACATAGCGCGTCGACGATCCGTAATTGCCGAGCATGCGGACGCGAGTGGCAAGTTCGCGATCGTTCGTGGTGACAGCCCCGGCGTCCCCCATCGCACCCAGGTTCTTGCTTGGGTAGAAGCTCCAGGCGACCGCATCGCCGTGGCTTCCAACGCGCCGTCCCTTGTAGCGTGCGCCGTGCGCCTGGGCGGCGTCCTCGACAAGGCGCAGTCCGTGGCGGCGGGCAATGTCGAGCATTGGATCGAGATCGGCGGGCTGGCCGTAAAGGTGGGTGGGCAGCAGCGCCTTCGTACGGCCGGTGATGGCGGCCTCGATCCGCGACGGGTCGAGGTTATGCGTTGCAGCGTCTGGCTCGACGAGGACGGGCGTGGCTCCCGTCATGCTGACGGCGAGCAACGTGGCGATATAGCTGTTGCTGGCGACGATGACCTCGTCGCCGGGTCCGACGCCGAGCGCTCTCAACGCGAGGTGGAGCGCATCGAGGCCATTGCCGACGCCGACGCAGTGGCCTGCGCCGCAATAGTGTGCGTAGGCTTCCTCGAACGCCTCCACCTCCGGGCCGCCGATATACCAGCCAGACTCGGCGACCCGAAGCATCGCCGCATCGATCTCGTCGCGAAGCTCCTCATAAGCCGGGTACAGCTCGAGGATCGGGACCGTCATCGACCGAGCCCGGCGGCTACGACGAATTGGTCGTAGTCCCGGATGTAGTCCGCTTCTTCATAATGCGCGTCCGCAAGCACCATCAGGACACAGTCCGGACTGAAATCGCGCATCTCGTGCCAGATCATCGGACCGAGGCGGAGCGCCTCGTCGGGACGGCCCAGCGCAATCGTCCGTCGTTCGCTTCCATTATCCACCATGACCGTGCAGCTGCCGGTGACGCAGACGGCATATTGATTGAGGTCCCGATGCGCGTGGAAACCGCGTTCGACGTCGGGCTGTGTCCCGAAGATGTAGTAGACGCGCGCGATTTCGAAGGGAACGTCCCTACCGCCCTCAATGGCGATCAGGCTGCCTCGCTCATCGCCCAGGACATCCAGCGGATACAGCGCGCAATTCGGGAAGATCTCGACTGGCATTCCTGTACCGCAGATTGGCGTGAGCGCCTGGCCGAAGACGTCGTATCGGTATCAGGGGGACCAATGCGATGCAAACGCCCAAGAGGCGGTAAGTCAAAGTCTCCGCACTCCGCCTGGGTTGCTATCGAAGGATAACTAGGCGAGAAAACAACAGGAATTTAATCTTGCCGACGTCGTCCGACGCTCCGCGGTTTGCCGGCCGAACGTGAGCCACGGTAGGAGACTTGTTGCTCGGAATGTGCGGAATTGCCGGTATCCTGTCTTCCGCTGGGGTCACGGAGCAATCCGTGCTGCGCATGACCCGGCCGCTTGCGCATCGCGGGCCGGACGATTCCGGCTGCTGGATCGACGGCGGCGCCGGCATCGGCCTTGGCCATCGACGGCTCTCGATCGTCGACCTCTCGCCGGCCGGTCACCAGCCGATGCTGTCCGCGAACGGCCGCTTCGTGCTGACCTACAACGGTGAGATCTACAACCATCACGACATCCGACGCGACCTCGAGGCCATGAACGCCGTGCCGGAGGAGGGATGGCGCGGCCATTCGGACAGCGAGGTCCTTCTCCAGGCGATTGTCACCTGGGGGCTGCGCGCGGCGCTCGAACGCAGTGTCGGCATGTTCGCGCTCGGCCTCTGGGACCGACACGAGCGGACGCTCAGCCTGGCCCGCGACCGGTTCGGCGAGAAGCCCCTTTATTACGGCTGGGCAGGCAAGGATTTCCTGTTTGGATCGGAACTCAAGGCGCTCACCAGTCACCCGAACTTCAACGCGCGTATACGCCGCCGCGCGATGGGCCCGTTTGCTGCACGGACGTACGTCCCGCCGCCGGATTCAATCTACGAGGGTGTCTTCAAGCTCCTGCCCGGATGCATCCTTACGGTCAGGGGGGAGGCAAGCGCTCGCCCGCGAACCATGGCACCTCTGGAGGGCCGTCGCGAGGACGGAGTTCGCCTCGAGCGTTACTGGTCATACGCCGATGTCGTGCTCCGTGGGCTCGATGACACCATCGACGATGAGCAGGATGCGCTCGACGAACTGGAACGCGCGCTCGCGATCGCCATCCAGGGACAATCGATGGCCGACGTTCCGGTCGGGGCCTTCCTGTCGGGAGGCGTTGATAGCTCGACGGTTGTCGCACTCTACCAGAAATATTCGTCGATACCGATCCGGACCTATTCAATCGGCTTCGAGCAGTCGGCATTCAACGAGGCAGAGGATGCGAAGCGCGTCGCAGCCCATCTCGGCACGGTCCATCATGAGCAGTACGTGACCGCGGCGGAGGCCAGCGACGTCATTCCGCTGCTTCCGACCATGTATGATGAGCCGTTCGCCGATTCCTCGCAAATCCCGACCTATCTCGTCAGCCGCTTCGCTCGCGATCAGGTGACTGTCGGGTTGACTGGAGACGGGGGGGACGAGCTGTTCGCGGGATACAACCGGCATTTCGTCGCGCCGTGGCTTTGGGATCAACTGCAACGCGTACCGAAGCCGCTCCGATCAGTGACCGGTGCGCCGTTAAGCCGCATACCGTCGAGAATCTGGAGCGGGCTCGGCGGACTGCTGCCCGGGCGCCGCCAACCCCACTTTGGCGGCAAGCTGCAGAAGGCGTTCCGAGTGGCCGCGACCGCGCGCACGTTCGACGATGTCTATTGCAGCTTTCTCGACGAATGGAGCTTCGAAGCGTCGCCGGTCATCGGCGCGGATCCGGGCGACAACCGGTTCGACCTCGACCTTGGTAAGGCGGTGCCGGATGTCGTGCGCATGATGTATTGCGACGCGATGACATATCTGCCGGGCGACATCCTGGCGAAGGTCGACCGTGCAT
>NZ_JAFAVR010000049.1 GCF_019242355.1 Sphingomonas sp.
GCAGAAGCTCAGCGAATATGAGTGCGGCTTCCCGGCGTTCGAGGATGCGCGGGCAGAATTCGATGTGCGCTTCTACCTGGTCGCAATCCTGTTCATCGTGTTCGATCTCGAAGCGGCCTTCCTGTTTCCGTGGGCGGTCAGCCTGAACTTCACGCACTGGACTGGTTGGCTGGCGATGATGATCTTCCTTGCCGAGCTTGGCCTCGGGCTTGCTTACGCCTGGAAGAAAGGCGCGCTCGAATGGGAGTGATGCTCAGCGGTCCCGAGGACCGGATGCCGACCGAGGAGGAGCTCGCGCGCGTCGCCGGCCTCGTGCCTGGGGAGGTCGACCAGGCCAAATTGCTCGAACTGCAGCAATCGCTGAACGAGAAGGGGTTCATGGTCACGACGGCCGAGGACCTGTTCACCTGGGCGCGGACCGGCTCCTTGTGGTGGATGACGTTTGGTCTTGCCTGCTGTGCGGTCGAGATGATTCATGTGAACATGCCGCGCTATGACCTTGAAAGATTTGGCGCAGCGCCGCGCGCGAGCCCGCGCCAGTCGGACGTGATGATCGTTGCCGGCACGCTCTGCAACAAGATGGCCCCGGCCCTCCGCCGCGTCTACGACCAGATGAGCGAGCCGCGCTATGTGATCTCAATGGGCAGCTGTGCCAACGGCGGCGGCTACTACCATTACAGCTACAGCGTTGTTCGCGGCTGCGACCGGATCGTGCCGGTCGACATCTACGTCCCCGGCTGCCCGCCGACCGCCGAAGCGTTGCTCTACGGTATCCTGCAGCTGCAGCGGAAAATCCGCCGCGAAGGGACGATCGAGCGGTGAGTGATGCGCTGCTGAAAATCCTCCCCGGAACGGGGAGGGGGACCATGCGGAGCATGGTGGAGGGCGCCCCCTTCGTCAGCGCTACGCGCTGCCACCTCCCCGTGCCGGGGAGGATTTAGTGGCCGTCAAGCTTGCCGCTCATGTCCCGCAGACGGCGCCGAACGACGGCGTGATCGACGCCGCGACCAAGGCGCTTGGCGCGTCGCTGATCGAGGCTGTCGACAAGGTCGGCGAGATCACGCTTACGGTTCAGCGTGACAGCATTGTCGAAGTCTGCCGGACCCTGCGCGACACGCCGGGCCTGGAATATCAGCAGCTGATGGAGATCGCGGGCGTCGACTATCCCGACCGTCCGGAGCGGTTCGAGGTCAATTATTGCCTGCTGTCGCTGACCAGGAACCGCCGCGTCCGCGTGAAGGTCGCGACCGACGAGACCTCGCCGGTGCCGAGCGTCACGGGCCTGTGGCCGGTCGCCGGCTGGCTCGAGCGAGAGGTCTACGACATGTACGGCGTCGGCTTCAGCGGCAACGACGACCTCCGGCGCATCCTGACCGATTATGGCTTCGAGGGCTTCCCGTTCCGCAAGGACTTCCCGCTGACCGGCCATGTCGAGCTGCGTTACTCGGAGGCGGAGAAGAGGGTGGTCTACGAGCCGGTCTCGCTGCCCCAGGATTTCCGCACCTTTGATTTCCTGATGCCGTGGGAAGGGCCGGAATATGCCCTGCCCGGCGACGAGAAGGCAAAGCCGGAAGCCCCCGGTGCGCCATCGCCTGCGCCTGCGCCGAGCGGGACCGCGCCGCAGAACGTGAAGACTCCGGCTGAGGAGGCCAAGGTCACGGAAAAGCCTGCCGACACCGGTGCCGGTGCTCCGGCCGACAAGGAAGCGACCAGGCAGGCCAGCAAGCCGCGCGCGAAGAAGGCCGAGAGCGAAGTCTCGAAGCCCGGACCGAAGTCTCCCCCCAAGGCAAGGGCGCCGCGCAAGCCGAAGGGTGACGCATGACCGACACCCGCTACGATCTTCGCCCCATCAAGCGGACCGTCGAGGTTGACGTCGGCGCCGGCGGGGAGGGCCTAGAGCTTGGCCATCCGCGCGATCCCGGCGACGAGACGATCAGCAATTACACGATCAACTTCGGCCCACAGCACCCGGCCGCGCACGGCGTCCTCCGCCTGATCCTCGAACTCGACGGCGAGATCGTCGAGCGCGTCGACCCGCACGTCGGGCTACTCCACCGCGGCACCGAAAAGCTGATCGAATACAAGACCTACGCCCAGGCGCTGCCCTACTTCGACCGTCTCGATTATTGCTCGCCGATGTGCATGGAGCATAGCTTCGTCCTTGCCGTGGAGAAGCTGCTCGGCCTCGAGATCCCGATCCGCGCCCAGTACATCCGCACGATGATGGCGGAGCTGACCCGCATCAAGAACCACATGCTGAACCTTGGCAGCCATATCATGGACGTGGGCGCGATGACGCCCAACCTGTGGCTGTTCGAGATTCGCGAGGACCTGATGCAGCTCTACGAGCATGTGTCGGGCGCCCGCATGCACGCCAATTACTTCCGGCCCGGCGGCGTGCGCGAGGACATTCCGCCGGCTGTCCTCGACAAGATCGGAGACTTCCTCGACAACCGCCTGCAAATGTTCGAAGATGCGATCAGCCTGGTCGCCGACAACCGCATCTTCAAGCAGCGCAACGTCGACATCGGGATCGTCCACAAGGACGATGCGATCGCCTGGGGCTTCTCCGGCCCGATGATCCGCGCCGCGGGCATCCCTTGGGACATCCGCCGCTCGCAGCCTTACGAAGTCTATGACCGCATGGACTTCGAGATCCCGGTCGGGACGAACGGCGACTGCTACGACCGCTTCATGGTGCGGGTCGAGGAGGTCCGCCAGTCGATCCGGATCATGAAGCAGTGCCTCAACGAGATGCCTTCGGGCCCGGTGGCGAGCTTCGATCGCAAGGTGGTGCCGCCGCCGCGCGCGGACATGAAGACCTCGATGGAGGCCTTGATCCACCACTTCAAGCTCTACACCGAGGGCTTCCACGTGCCGGCGGGCGAGGTCTATGTCGCCACCGAAAGCCCCAAGGGCGAATTCGGCATCTATCTGGTCGCGGACGGCAGCAACAAGCCCTACCGCGTCAAGATTCGCCCGACAGCCTTCAGCCACCTGCAGGCGATGGACTTCATGT
>NZ_JAFAVR010000175.1 GCF_019242355.1 Sphingomonas sp.
TCGGCCTGCGCCGCAAGATCGCGGAGAACATGGCCGAGGCCAATCGGCGCATCCAGCATTTCACTTTGGTCGAGGAATATGACGTCACCGCGCTCGAGGAGACGCGGCAGATGATGAACCGCGACCGCGGCTCCAATCCGAAGCTGACCCTGCTTCCATTCCTGATTACGGCGCTTTCACGCGGGCTCGCCGATTGGCCGATGCTGAACGCGACCTTCGACGACGAGGCGATGGTCGTCACCCGCCATGGCTCGGTACAGATGGGCGTCGCCACCCAGACTCCGAACGGTCTAATGGTCGCCACCATCCGCGACGCTCAGAGCCGCTCGGTGTGGGAGCTCGCGTCCGAAATCCTGCGCCTGTCCGACGCCGCCCGTTCGAACAAGGCAACCCGTGAAGAGCTCAGCGGAGCCACCTTCACCGTCTCCAGCCTTGGGCCATTGGGCGGAATCACCTCGACCCCGGTCGTCAATCCGCCCCAGGTCGCGATCGTCGCGGTCAACAAGATCGAGGACAAGCTGGTCCCGATCGACGACGAGATCGAGGTCCGCAAACGCATGAACCTGTCGCTGTCCTGCGATCACCGTGTCATCGACGGCTGGGACGCGGCAAGCTTCATGCAGACGCTCAAGGGCTTTATCGAGAATCCGATCCGGCTCTTGAGCGCCTGAGCCTAAGGCTACTTCTTCGATTTGAGGTCGTGCCAGCTCTTTTCCGGCACGTCGACGCCATGCTTGTCCGCAGCCTTCTTGATGCGCCGCCACGCCGAATCGCGCTCGTCGTCGCTGACACCCTTCACCTGGTTGAACCGGGCAATCGCGTTGCGGACGTGGGAGGCATTGTTCAGCGGCTCCTTGCGCTCTTTCGGGAACGCATACTGATCGTCGTCGAGATCGTCGCGCTGCTTTTCACTGAGTTCGGACATCATTGGCTCCTTCCGCACTAACAACGCGCAAGGCCCGGAGAGTGTTCGATTTTGTAATGAAAGGAGCCCCGGCTCGCTGAGCGGGGAGAGGATCGAGCCAGGGCTCCGACCGGTGGGCCGATGCGTGCGTCGACGCCACCGATGAGGACGTCAGGCCGCCAGCCGCACCGTCTCGCCAAGCGCCTGCTTGACCGAGCTCTCGCGCTGCTCCGCGCCGAGATTGAGGCCGTCGGCGGCGACGAACTCCGGCCGGATTCCGATGAAGCCGAAGACGCCGGTCAGGTAGGTCTCGAGATGCTCGAGCGCGCTCGCAGGCGATCCGGCGTTGTAATAGCCGCCGCGGGCGAGCGCGATGATTACGCGTTTGCCGCCGGCGAGCCCCTCCGGTCCGGCCTCGGTGTAGCGGAAGGTCTTGCCTGCCACGAGAATGCGGTCGAGCCACGCCTTGAGCTGGGTCGGCAAGGTGAAATTGTACATCGGCGCGCCGATCACCACCGTGTCCGCGGCCAGGAACTCCTCGACCACCGAACTGTCGGCGAAGGCGTCGAGAGTCAGGTGCGGCAGCGGCTCGGCGACCAGGTCGCGATGGACCACCTGGGCATCAGGGGCCGCGCCGTGCAGCTGGTCGACGACCGCCTTGCTGATCGCGCGGCTTGCGCTTTGTTCGCCGGTGATGCTGCTGTCGATGTGAAGGATGGTCACTATTGCCTCCTAGGTATGGAATTGATACCGAGGCACCCTAGATAACCGGGACGAAATCAGTAGCAAGAACGCACTGATTTGTGCGCCAAGAACAAATTTGTGGTGCAGGAACAGTGCTGTGACCGGAGAGCAAAATGAAGGATCCGACCAACCCTGTATGCCGAACGATCAGCACCCTGCTCTCGCGGATCGGCGACAAGTGGACCGTGCTGGTGGTGCAGACGCTCGGCGACGGGTCGAAGCGCTTCAATGAGCTTCGCCGCGAAATCCCCAGCGTCTCGCAGCGAATGCTGACCCTCACCCTGCGCAACCTCGAGCGCGATGGCCTCGTCAGCCGCACCGTCACGCCGACCATCCCGCCCCGCGTAGATTATGAGCTCACCGATCTCGGGAAGTCGCTGCAGAAACCGATCTGCGGCCTAGCGACATGGGCGACGGAGAATGTCGAGCGCATCCACTCGGCACAGGCGCGGTTCGATGCGGAGCGCGGCCGAGCGGAAGCGGCGTGAGGTCGGCTGGCTGTCAGAATTCATATTCCAGCCCGAAACGCAATTGGCCTCGGGCGTCGTCCCGAGCCCTGTCAACGGCGAAGAGATAGCCCGCCCGCAGTTCCAGTTCGCCGGGCCCAGCATGATCGAGCTCAATCTTGGCCGCGGGTCCGACGTAATGTTCGCTCCGGGTCGTCAGCGATCGCGACGTTCCCAATTCGCCAAATGCTTCGACGCCCAAGCTGATGTCGTCAGCGATTTCGTAGTCCGCGGACGCGGCGTAGCCGAAGTCGACAGGATCGCCCGACACGAACTGTCTCTCGGCAATCAGGTTAAGACGAGCGTCGAACGGGCCTTTGCGGCGCTCCAGCAACAGCTTCGTCTCGAGATTATCCGGCCCGTGAAGGGCATGCTCCACTTCGACATAGATCGCCGCGTCGAGATCGAGACTTTTGACGTGGCCGAGAGTGTAGATGCCTTCGAGTGCGAGCGCATCAAGACGGCGGCCACTCCCCGGATCGCGCTCGAACGCCGCAAGGCCAGCCGCGTAGAAGCGCGACGTGAAGGCGTGGGAAGCTTCAATTACAAACGCATCCGCGCCGTCCGCGGGCCCACCGGCAAGGCGGCCATAGCGAGTTTCGATCTCGGACCTGCCCGCTTCGACGGTCGCCCCATAGACCACATCGTCGAGCCCCGGGGCGGCATCCGCCGCCGACGGAGCAAGCAGAACCAACGCTGCGATAAGCCAATGCCTGTTCATGAACCCCCCGTCCTTCGGTACGGACCGGCACTTATTGCGAACGCTTCGCAGTTGCAATAGTGCGGCAAGGGCGCCCCGTGCGCCAGACGTCGTCATCGCCGCAGCCATCGCTTTTCGACGACGCCCGGCTCGTCTAATCGGCTCCCATGCTGAAGCCCGTCACTACCGATATCGAAGCCCTCAGGATCCTCGACGAGCGGCTGCGATGGCTGTCGGCCTGGACCATCCATCATGCCAACCACATCCGCCCGAGCGAAGACGAGCTGAAGGTCGGCGGGCACCAGGCGTCGAGCGCGTCGATGAGCGCGATCATGGCGGCCCTTTATTTCCACGCGCTTGGGCCCAACGACCGGGTCGCGGTGAAGCCTCACGCCGGGCCTGTGCTGCACGCGATCCATTATCTGCTCGGCAGTCAGAGCCGCGAGGCGCTGGAGAACTTCCGCGGTCTCGGCGGCGCGCAATCCTATCCGAGCCGGACCAAGGACCGGATTCCGGTCGATTTCTCGACAGGCTCCGTCGGCCTGGGCGTCGCCATCACGCTCTTCGCCAGCCTGATCCAGGATTACCTCACCGCGCATGGCTTGCTGCCCGAAACCGACCGGGGCCGCTTCGTCGCGCTGATCGGGGATGCCGAGCTCGACGAAGGCAATATCTACGAAGCGCTGATCGAGGGCCACAAGCACGATGTCCGCAACCTGTGGTGGATCGTCGACTACAACCGCCAGAGCCTCGACGCGACCAGCGCCGACCGCATGTTCGAGCGGTTCGACGAAATCTTCCGAAGCTGCGGCTGGCGGGTCGTCGAGCTTCGCTACGGCAAAAAGCTGAAGGCCACGCTGGACGCCGACCCCACGCTCAAGGACTGGTTCGACGCGCTGCCCAACGCGGACCTCTCGGCGCTCCACTACCAGGGCGGCGCAGCGTTGCGGGCGCGCATCGAGCGCGATCTCGGCAAACCCGCCGCGCGGTTCCTCAAGAGCCACGACGACGCATCGCTGTCGGCGCTGTTCAGCGACCTTGGCGGCCATTGCATGGAGTCGCTGGTCGAGGCGTTCGACGCCGCGCAGGAGGACGTCCCCACCCTGTTCATCGCCTGGACGATCAAGGGGTTCGGACTGCCCTTCGCCGGCCACAAGGACAATCACGCCGGCCTGATGAACCCGACGCAGACGGCGGCCCTGCGTGACAGCATGGGCGTCGCCGAAGGCCGCGAATGGGAGCCGCTGGAGGGCGTCGGCGACAATGAACGGCCCGGGGTCGAGGCGCTGATCGATCGCGCTCGCGTCATGCGCGAGAAGAGGCCTCGCAGCTTCGGCACAATTTCCGTTCCCGCCATCCCCGTGCCCACGGGCGAGGAGCAATCCACGCAGGCTGCGTTCGGGCGCATCCTCCTCGACCTGTCGAAGGCCGGCGGGCCGCTCGCCGACCGCATCGTCACCACCTCGCCCGACGTTACCGTGTCGACCAACCTCGGCGCCTGGGTCAACCAGCGCGGCCTGTTCCGGCGAAGCAATGTCGACGATGTCTTTGCCCAGGCAAAAATTGCATCCGCGCAAAAATGGGGCGCAAGCAACAAAGGCCAGCACATCGAGCTCGGGATAGCCGAGAGCAACCTGTTCCTGATGCTCGCTGCCGCCGGCCTCTCGGGCGACCTGTTCGGCCAGCGGCTGGTCCCGATTGGCACGCTCTACGATCCGTTCATCGCCCGCGGCCTCGATGCGCTCAACTACGCCTGCTACCAGGACGCGCGCTTCCTGCTGGTCGCGACGCCGAGCGGGATCACGCTCGCCGGCGAAGGCGGTGCCCATCAGTCGATCAACCCGCCGCTGATCGCCATGGGCCAGCCGGGCCTCCGCCACTACGAGCCCGCCTTTGCCGACGAACTTGCGGCGATGATGGAGGAGGCTTTCCGCCTGATCGACGACCCGGCAGGCGAAAGCACCTACCTGCGCCTTTCGACTCGAAGCATCCGACAAATCGATCGCACCGGCGACAGTTGGCGCGAAGGCGCGCTCGAGGGAGGCTATTGGCTGCGTGCTCCCGGGCGCGACGCCGAAGCCGCGATCGTCGCGATGGGCGCGATCATGCCGGAGGCCCTCGCCGCCTGGGAGGAGCTCAAGGACGACGTCCCCGGCCTTGGCCTGCTCGCCGTCACTTCGCCCGACCTCCTCCACCGCGGCTGGACGGCCGCACAAGCGGCGCGATGGAGCGGAACGCGGAACCTGAGCCACGTCGAGACATTGCTCTCCGCCCTCCCCCGCACCGCTGGCTTGGTCACCCTCGCCGACGCCGCTCCCGCCTCCCTGTCCTGGCTCGGCGGTGTTCTCGGACAGCGCGTCGCGCCTCTCGGAGTCGAGAAATTCGGCCAGACCGGCAGCCTCGCCGACCTCTACGCCACCTACCGCCTCGACGGCGCCGCGATCACACAAGCCGTTGCGGAGCTTCTGCTCCCTGCCTAGGAGCGAGCGATGGCCGGGCGTTTCTTCGACGAGTGGCAGGTTGGCGACCGAGTCGCCCACGCGATCACGCGGACCGTGACCGAGACCGACAACCTCCTCATAACGACGCTCACCCACAATCCCCAGCCGCTGCACCTCGACGTCGAAGCAGCGGCCAAGACCGAATTCGGCAAGCCGCTCGTCAACAGCTGCTTCACCTTCAGCTTGCTGGTCGGGATCAGCGTCCACGACACGACGCTCGGCACTTTGGTCGCCAACCTTGGTTACGAGAAGATCGGTTTCCCGC
>NZ_JAFAVR010000196.1 GCF_019242355.1 Sphingomonas sp.
TCGCGGTGCTCACCGCGCAGCAGGCCTATCAGCAGGCCCGGCTGGCCCAGATCCAGGCGAAGGCCGACCGCTTCACGGACACCGCCGCATTGTTCCAGGCCTTGGGCGGCGGCTGGTGGCATCGGCCCGATCTCATGAGCTCGACGAATGCCAGTTGAAGCCGGCGGTCGCCGCCACCTGATCGCCTTGGCCTGCCTGCTCGCCGCGATTGCCGGCTGCTCGTCTGCGCCCGAGGACAATGACAGCGCGCCCATCAATGCCGCCGACGTCAAGCTGACCAAGGCCCAGCGGGCCCACATCCAGCTCTATACGGTCGTTCCGGTCGGCTATCGCCAGCGTATCGAAGCGCCCGGCACGGTGGACTTCGACAACGACCAGGCGACCTCGGTCGTTTCCCCGTTCACGGGCCCGGTCACCCGGATCCTGGTCGCGCTTGGCCAATCCGTCGGCAGGGGGCAGCCGCTCGCAGTGGTCCAGTCGGCCGACTATGCGACCGCAGTCGGGGCCTATCGCAAGGCGGTGGTCGCCGCGGCCAACGCGCAGCGGCTCGCCGCCGCCGATCGCGATCTGGCCGCACACAACGGCATCTCCCAGCGCGAAGCAGCGCAGGCCCAGACCGACGCCGCAAGCGCCACCGCTGACCGCCAGTCGGCGCTGCAGTCGCTGCTCGCCATGGGCGTCGACCGCGGCACGATCGCGCGGGCGACGGCAGGCAACCCTGCGGCGGGCTTCGCTGGAGTCATCCGCGCCCCCGTCTCGGGGACCGTCGTCGAAAAGCAGATCACGCCCGGCCAGTTGCTTCAATCCGGCACCTCCGCGGCCTTCACCGTCGCCAACCTGTCGCAGGTCTGGGTCCTCGCCCAGATCAACTCGAGCGACCTGTCATCCGTCCATCCCGGCGATTCCGCCACGATCGACCCCCGCAACGGCACCGGACCCTTTCACGGGACGGTGCAGAACGTTGCCGCGTCGGTCGATCCGGACACGCGCGCCGTGGTCGCGCGGATCGTCGCTCCCAACCCGGGCGATCTCCTCAAGAAGCAAATGTATGTCGACGTCTTGCTCGAGTCCGGCAGGGTCAGCACGGGCCTGCTGGTCCCGGTCTCGGCGGTGCTCCGCGATGATGAAAACATGCCCTTCGTGTATGCGATGCAGCCCGACGGCAGCTTCGTGCGCAGGCACGTCACGCTCGGCTATCGCGACAGCCAGAACTACGAAGTGACGACCGGCCTCGCGAGCGGGGACAAGGTCGTCGCGAACGGCGCGCTGTTCCTTCAGTTCATGCAGAGCCAATGACCGACGGACCGACGGACCCGATCGCGCGGCCGCCGGCGGCCAGTTCCTCCTTCATCAACCGGATTGTCGCCCTCGCCCTGGAGCAGCGGATCATCGTTGCCCTGGTCGCGGTCCTGCTGGTCGCAGCCGGCGCTCACGCCTGGGAGCACCTGCCGGTCGATGCCTACCCCGACCTGTCGCCGCCGATGGTCTCGATCACGACGCAATGGCCCGGACACTCGGCGGAAGAGGTGGAGCGGCTCGTCACGGTTCCTATCGAGCGCGAACTGAACGGCATCCCCAAGGAGAGCAACCTCCGCTCCGTTTCGCTCTACGCGCTGTCGAGCGTCGACCTGACCTTCGATCAGGACACGGACCGCAATTTCGCGCGGCAGCAAGTGCTCAACCGGCTTGCCGGTATCGGCCTTCCCAGCGGAGTCTCGCCGGACGTCAGCCCGCTCACCTCTCCGTCGGGACTCATCTATCGCTACACGCTGCAGAGCCCGGACCGCTCGCCAACCGAGCTCAAGACGTTCGAGGACTGGACGGTCGAGCCGCAATACCGCTCGGTTCCTGGCGTCGCGGACGATTCAGGGTTCGGCGGCGGGACCATGCAGTACCAGGTGCTGCTCGACCAATATCGCCTTGCCGGCGCCGGGCTGTCGCCGCAACAGGTCGAAGCGGCGCTCAGCGCGAACAACGGGAACGGCGGCGGCGGCTTCTATTCCGAGGGCGGCCAATCCTATTACGTGCGCGGGCTCGGCCGGCTGACGAGCCTCGAGGACATCGGCAATGTCGTCGTCGCGGTGCACAACGGAGTCCCGACGCTCGTCAAGGACGTTGCCCAGGTCACGCTCGGCATCGCACCACGGCTTGGTCAGTTCGGCATCGGCCGACAGAATGACGCGGTCGAGGGCGTCATCATGCTGCGCACCGGCGAGAAGACGCAAGACGTGCTGAAAGGCGTCGAAGCCAAGACGCGCGAGCTCAACACCAGCGTCCTTCCGAAGGACGTGAAGGTCGTCCCCTTCTACGACCGGTCCGACCTCGTCGCTGAGACCGTGAAGACGGTCGAAAGCAACCTGCTGCGCGGCATGCTGCTGGTTGTCGTTGTCCTGATCTTCTTCCTCTACGACGTCAGGTCCGGGCTGATCGTCGCCCTCACCATCCCCCTGTCGCTCCTGTTCGCCTTCGCCTGCCTCAATCTGCAGGGGGGATCGGCGAACCTTCTCTCGATCGGCGCTATCGATTTCGGCATCCTCGTCGATGCGGCGGTGATCATGGTGGAGAATATCTATCGGCGCCTCGCCGAAAGCGACGACCGGCCGGACAATCTGATGGCCATCGTCCGCGACGCGGCAGCAGAGGTCGACCGGCCGCTCTTCTATTCGGTGATCGTGATCGTCGTCAGCTTCCTGCCGATCTACGTCCTGACGGGCCCATCGGGCGTGCTGTTCAAGCCCATGGCCGACACCATGATCTTCGCCCTGATCGGCTCGCTGATCGTCACCCTGACCCTGCTCCCGGTGCTCTGCTCCTGGCTGATGCGGAGCGGCCTGCGTGAACGCCGAAACGCGACCTTCGAACGGCTTCGCTCGTGGTACGCAGGCGGCCTCGACCGCTGCCTTTCCCGGCCGCTCGCGACCATCGGGGGCGCCGCGATCCTGATGCTCGTGTCGATCTTGATCTTCATCAACGTCGGCGCCGAGTTCATGCCCCACCTCGACGAAGGCGCGCTGTGGGTGCGGACGACCATGCCGTACACCATCTCGTTCGATGAATCGGCGAAGATCGTGCCGCAGGTCCGAGCGATCATTACGTCGTTCCCCGAGGTCACCGTGGTCGGGTCGGAGCATGGGCGGCCCGACGACGGAACCGATGCTACGGGCTTCTTCAATGCAGAGTTCTTCGTCGCCCTGAAGCCCTATTCGGAATGGCGCGGGCCAATTCGGACGAAGCCGCAGCTAATCGCGGCGATCGACAAGAAGCTGCAGACGTTTCCCGGAATGACGGTCGACTACACGCAGCCTGCCGAAGACGCCGTCGACGAGGCCGAGACTGGCCTCAAGAGCGCGCTCGCGGTCAAGCTGTTCGGACCGGACCTGAACACGCTCGAACAGAAGGGCAAGGCGATCAAGGCCGTGCTGGAGCACGTGCGCGGGATCAAGGGCGTGACCCTGGTGCAGGAGCTTGGGCAGCCGAGTCTCGCCATCAGAATCGATCGCGACAAGATCGCCCGCTACGGCGTCAACGTCGACGACGTGAACAGCCTCATCCAGACGGCGATCGGCGGCGATGTCGCGACCCAGGTCGTGCAGCAGGAAAAGGAGTTCGATCTCGTCGTGCGGCTGGAGGGCCAGTATCGCGACGACCCGGTCGCGATCGGCAATATCCTCGTCGCGACACCGGGCGGACAGCATATCCCGCTCAAGGAGCTCGCCGACATTTCGGTCAGCAGCGGCGCGTCCTTCATCTACCGAGAGAACAACAGCCGTTTCATCGGCGTCCAGTTCGCGGTCGAGGGCCGTGACCTCGCAAGCGCCGTCCAGGATGAGATGGCGCAAGTCTCGAGCAGGGTGCAGCTGCCGCAAGGCTATCGCGCGGACTGGGGCGGCGAATATAGCGAATATACGGCCTCGCGGGCGCAGCTGACGACGATCGTCCCACTGACCCTGCTGCTGATCTTCCTGCTGCTGTTCTTGCTCTACCGGAACTTCAAATTCCCGGCGATTGCGCTCGCCGGCGTGCTGATGTCGGCGCCGGTCGGGGGCATATTGGCGTTGTGGCTGACCGGGACGCCGTTCTCCGTGTCGTCGGGGATCGGCTTCCTCGCACTGTTCGGCGTGTCGGTGCAGACGGCCCTCGTCTATATTTCCTACGTCAACGAGCTTCGGCTGAACGGGACTCCGCTTGCCGAGGCCATCCGCGAGGGCGCGATCCTGCGGCTTCGGCCGATCATGATGACCGCGCTCGTCGCCGCCCTGGGCCTCTTACCGGCGGCCCTTGCGACCGGCGTGGGCACCGATACGCAGCGCCCCTTCGCGGTGGTCATCGTCGGCGGGCTGATCACCTGCCTGCTGATCATCATCTTCCTGATGCCCGCGCTCTACACCGTCGTCGCGCGCGGCACGGACCGGCTCGAGGTCTAACGGCGGCACGGCGAGGACTGCTGGAAAGGAGTGGTGCCCAGGGGCGGGATCGAACCACCGACACCGTGATTTTCAGTCACGTGCTCTACCAACTGAGCTACCTGGGCATTCGCGTGCCGGGCGCGACCCGGCAAAGCGAGGGCGGTCCCTATCCGGCGTCCCCCTCGCTGTCTACCCTGCCAAAGTCATGCTGCTCATCGGCGGGCGGCCCGGGAATGCGATAGCTCTCGCCAAGCCACTTCAGAAGGTCGCGATCCTTGCAGCCGCGGCCGCAGAATGGCGCATGCTCGGGCGCCTCGGGCTTGCCGCAGAGCGGGCACAGCTTGGCTTCAGGGGGTTTCGGCATATCCGCCGGAGATGGCGAGCGAGCGGTCGGCGCGCAAGGTGACGGCGCCGCCAAGCTGCCTCGACAGGCGCTCGGTCCAGTTCTCCGCCCTCTCGATGGCGGCGATGACGGACGGGTGAGCAGCCAGCCGCGTCGCACCGGCCCGTTCCAGCGACGTCCGGCGAAGCAGGGCGCGGGCTTCGAACGGTGCCCGGTCCTGCGCCAACTCCACGAGTGACGCTCGAACGCGCCGGCGGACGATCTGGACGAATCCGAAGCCGTTGACCGCCGTCCGTTCGAACGGCTGCGGCAGGTGAGCGTCGATCGCGGCTGCTGCGGCCTGGCGCGCGGCCCTTGATCCGGCGCTCGGCAGATCGATACCCACCGACCCGCCGATGTCGAGGCGACGGATCGCCTTGGCGGCCTCCGCGGCGCCACGGACGGCGAGCTCGTCGGACGGGAGATAACCGTCGACATCGATCAGGGTCATGGCCGGCGTCGGCGAGATCCGAAGCTCGCCACCGGCGAAGCGCACTATGCCCGAACGAGCTTCATCGCTGAGATCGTCCCAGCCTGCCCGAGTGAGCACATCTCGGCGCCCGGGAAACGAAACGTCGCAACCGGCCACGCGCTCGGCATCGCCAGGGGCGCCGCCAACGCGGGCAAGCGGTCGCTTCCACGGCTCCGCGCCTGGAATGCCTTCGCGAGTCACCTCGATTGCCACGACAGATCCTTGCGTCACGCCAGCAGCACCGCGCGGGAGAAGGAATTCGGCACCGCTCTCGTCCCGCGCGACGGCGTTGCGGCCGCCGGTGCCGGAATCGACCAGCCGCGCGCGGATCACCGTGCCGGCGCGGGCCAAGCCCTCGAGCTCGATCCGAGCCTCGACGATATCGCCGCCGTCGATCAGCGCGAACCGGGTCTCGCCGATCCCGCGCTCGATCCACCATTCAGGCAAGCGGATATCCCGCCGATTTGAGCAGGACCCGGGTCTCGGCCAGCGGCAGCCCGACGACGTTCGAATAACTGCCGGCGATGTGCCGGACATAGACCTCGCCATAGCCTTGGAGCGCATAGCCACCGGCCTTGCCGCGCCATTCGCCGT
>NZ_JAFAVR010000030.1 GCF_019242355.1 Sphingomonas sp.
CCGATCCACGTTCACACCGCGATCCTCGACGCCGTGGTGATCTTCGGCGGCGTCGTCATGGTGTTCAGTGCGGCTACTCGTTCGTAGAGGTTAAGGCCACTTCACCACGGGCGGCATCGAGGACAGGATCGAATCGACGTTGCCGTCGGTGCGCAGTCCGAAAATTGTGCCGCGGTCGTAGAGCAGATTGAACTCGACGTAGCGGCCACGGAACGTGAGCAGCCGATCGCGGTCGGCATCGTCGAAGGGCATGTCCATCCGCGCGCGCACCAGTTTCGGGAAGATGTCGAGGAACGCCTCGCCGACGTCGCGGGTGAATGCGAAATTCTCCACGAACGTCGCCCCTTCGCCAGGATCATTGCACTCGAGATGATCATAGAAAATGCCGCCGACGCCCCGCGGAACTCCGCGATGGGGAATGAAGAAATACTCCTCGGCCCACCTGGAAAAGCGAGGGTAGAAGGTCGGGTCGTGGGCCGCGCAGGCGGCGCGCAGGCGCGCGTGGAATGCCTCGGTGTCTTCCTCGTAGGGGATGGCCGGGTTCAGGTCGGCGCCGCCCCCGAACCAACGCTTGGTGGTGCAGAGGAAGCGCGTGTTCATATGCACCGCCGGCACGTGTGGATTGGCCATGTGCGCGACGAGGCTGATGCCGGTGGCGAAGAAGCTCGGGTTCTCGTCGGCACCGGGGATGCTCTTGGCGAACTCGGGCGAAAAGCGGCCGCCAACGGTGGAGACGTTGACCCCGACCTTCTCGAACACCTTGCCGACCATCTGGCCGCGCACTCCGCCTCCGCCCGCTTCGCCGGATGGGTCGGAGCGCTCCCAGGGCGTGTAGTCGAAGGCGGCGGCGGATCCTGCTTCGCGTTCGATCGCCTCGAAGGCGGCGCAAGTCCGGTCGCGTAGCGCCTCGAACCAGTCGCGGGCCGCCTGCTGCTGGTTATCGAGTTCGTTCATCGCGCTCGCCCCTTTCGAACAGCCCTGCGACCACGCAAGGCCGGTGCCGTTTCCGTGAGCGTGACGAGGATCGGCAGGACGAGCAGCGCGACGAGAGCGATCATCGCTCCCGGCGCATAGGGCGCGCCGGTTCGAGCGACGAGCAGCTGCGATCCCCATGGCGTCAGACCGCCGAAGATCGCGGTGGCTCCAGTCGCGCCGAGGGCAAGGCCGGTCAGCCGGCCCTCGCCCTGGAACTGCTCCGCCGTCGCCACTGCTCCGACCGCGCTGTAGGCGCCCGCGATCGCGGCCAGGAGGAATGCTCCGGCGAGTGCTTCCGCCCAATCGCCGTTGGACATCAGCGAGAAGAGAGTCACGGGCAGCACCGCGCTCGCTCCGCAGAGGAGGAGAAGCACCGGCTTGCGGCCCCAGCGGTCGGACAGCAGCCCGGTAAGCGGCGTGACGAGGATGACGACGACGGCGGCACCGGTCGAAATCCAGAGCGAGTCGCTCTCCGACATCGCCCCGACGGCGGTCAGGAAGGACGGCACATAGGTGATCCCGACATAGTAAGTGATCGATCCCAGGGCCGAGATCGCGAAGCTCCTGAGGATTCCAAGCCCCTGCGTCGAGACCGAGTGGAGGAGCGGGTTCTCCGGCACGGTGCCCGCCTCCTGCTGGCGCACGAACTCGGGCGATTCGTGCATCGCCGAGCGGGCGATCCCGACACTGCCGGCGAGGGCTGCTCCGAACAGGAATGGAATCCGCCAGCCCCAGCTCTCGACGGCGGCGGGCGGGAGCAGAGAGACGGTGAGAGCCGATATGCCGACCGCGAGCAGCCCACCGACCTCGCTAGCCGCGGCCGCCGATGACGTGACGAGGCCGCGCCGCTCGGGCCGTGAGCCTTCGAGCAGATAGGCGACGACGCCGGTATATTCGCCGCCGACCGCGAACCCCATCACGCAGCGCGACGAGAGGAGGAGCCAGCCGGCGAGAGGACCCGCCTGCGCATGCGTTGGCAGCAGGGCCAAGCCGAGCATCGCCGCCGTCATCAGCGCCACCGACAGCAGCATCATCCGGCGACGGCCATAGCGGTCGCCGACATGGCCGAAGACTAACGCTCCGAAAGGCCTCATCAGATAGGCGATCGCGAACCCGGCGAGGGTGGTCAGCAGCGACCCCGCGCCGCCGCCGAAGAAGACGCGGGAAAGGACCGTTGCGAAGTAGAGGTAGAGCGTGAAATCATACCATTCGACAATCGTCGAAAAGGCCGCGATCGCGGCCGAAGCGCGAGGAAGAGGCGCTCCGGCGACTGGCGGACGGGCTACTGTTACGCGGTCCATAACCGGTCGTGTAGACGAGGCTGGCACACTAAGGACAGCCGCGCGTTCGGCGGGGCCGCGCGCTCAGCCAAAGTTCACCCATTCGGCCCTTCACATCGCCCGAACCCCTCGCTATCAGGCCCGCCAATCGTGCTTGGGCACCGCCCGGGCGCGGCCTCGCGCAAGTGCCTCCCGGCACGAGCTTGCACATCGCGTCAAAGGGGAAGCATGGCCACCAAGGCATCGTCCGCTGAGGGTTCGAAGGACACAGCGCTCGCCGTCGAAGGCGAAGACGGCGTGCGCCGGCGTGATTATCTGAAGGTCGCGGCGGTGAGCTTCGCCGGCGTCGGCGGGCTTGCAACGCTGGCTCCCTTGCTGGTGCAGATGTCGCCGTCAGCCGACGTGCTCGCGCTTGCGACGACCGAGGTCGACATCTCCAAGATCCTGCCTGGCCAGGGCATCAAGACGGTGTGGCGCAAGCAGCCGGTGTTCATCCGGAACCTGACTCCCAAGGAAATCCAGGAAGCCAATGCGGTTCCGGTCTCCTCGCTTCGCGACCCGCAGACTCTGGCCGAGCGCACCAAGCCCGGCAAGACGAACTGGCTGATCACGCTCGGCGTCTGCACCCATCTGGGTTGCGTTCCGCTCGGCATCGGCGAGGGCGAGAACAAGGGCCCGTACGGCGGCTATTTCTGCCCGTGCCACGGATCGATGTACGACACGGCTGCGCGCATCCGTCAGGGGCCGGCGCCGAAGAATCTCGTTGTGCCCGACTACAAGTTTACCGGGCCGACCACGGTTACGATTGGTTGAGGGGCCAAGAACCAATGAGCTTTTCCTGGGCCAGGCCCTACGAACCCAAGCACCCGGTCGCCCGCTGGATCGATGAGCGCCTGCCGTTGCCGCGCCTGGTCTATGGCGCGATCGGCGGTGGCTATCCGGTCCCGCGGAACCTCAATTACTGGTGGAATTTCGGCGTCCTCGCCGGGATTTTCCTGACGATCCAGATCGTCACCGGCATCGTGCTGGCAATGCACTACTACGCCAGCGTCGATGGCGCGTTCACCTCGGTCAACCAGCTGATCATGCGCGACGTCAGCGCCGGATGGCTTCTTCGCTACGCCCATATGAACGGGGCGAGCTTCTTCTTCATTGTCACCTACATCCACATCTTTCGCGGGCTTTACTACGGCTCGTACAAGGCGCCGCGCGAGCTGGTGTGGATGCTCGGGCTCGTCATCTACCTGTTGATGATGGCGACGGCGTTCATGGGCTACGTCCTGCCCTGGGGCCAGATGAGCTACTGGGGCGCCCAGGTCATCACCGGCTTCTTCTCCGCCTTCCCGATGATCGGCGAGCCGCTGCGCATCTGGATCCTTGGCGGCTATGCACCGGACCAGGCGGCGCTGACCCGCTTCTTCTCGCTCCACTACCTGCTGCCCTTCGTGATCGCGGCCGTCGTGATCCTGCACATCTGGGCACTGCACATCCCGGGATCGAGCAATCCGACCGGCGTCGACGTGAAGGACGAGCGCGACACCCTCCCGTTCCACCCGTTCTACACGGCCAAGGACGGCTGGTTCGCAGCCGCGTTCCTCCTGGTCTATGCGCTGCTCACCTATTTCGCGCCGAACTACCTCGGGCACCCGGACAACTACATCCCGGCCAATCCCCTGGCGACGCCGGCCCACATCGTCCCGGAATGGTATTTCTGGCCCTTCTACGCGATCCTGCGCAGCTGCACGTTCAACCTGTTCTGGATCGATGCGAAGCTGTGGGGCGTGCTCGCCATGTTCGGCTCGATCCTGCTGCTGTTCTTCCTGCCGTGGATCGATCGTTCTCCGGTCCGCTCGGGCTCCTACCGCCCGGTGTTCAAGCGGTTCTTCTGGCTGCTCGTCGTGGACATCGTCATCCTCGGCTATGTCGGCGGCGCGCCGATCACGCCGTTCAACGCGGCGTTGGGGCAGATCGCGGCGGCTTATTACTTCGTGCATTTCCTGATCATCCTGCCGCTGGTGTCGGCATTCGAAACGCCGCTCCCATTGCCGAACTCGATTTCCGAGAGCGTGCTTCATGGCGAGACGGCGGAAGCTGCTCCGGTAGGCCAGGCGCCGCGGCCCGGATCGGTAGCAACGGCGACGGCCGAATAAGGGGGCTGGCAGTCACATGCTTCTTCGTTGGATTTTGGGTTTCATCGGCGCAATCTTCGCGGCCGTCCTGGTGCTGTCCTTCTTCAGCGGCATCATCACGTACGTGCAGAACCCGCCGGCGCCGCTGGCCTCCTCGGTATTCCACAAAGAACCGAAGGAACTCAGCCTTTCCAGCGACGGGCCCTTCGGCACGTTCGACAAGCAGCAGCTTCAGCGCGGGCTCCAGGTCTATACCGAGGTCTGCTCCGCCTGCCACAGCCTGAAGCTGGTCTCGTTCCGCGACCTCAAGGGCCTCGGCTACACCGACGCCGAGATCAAAGCCTATGCGGGCTCGGGCAAGCAGTGGAAGATCGAGACTCCGAGCATCAACCCGCAGACCGGCGAAGCGACGACCCGCAAGGGGCTTCCGTCGGACAATTTCCCGCCGCCGTTCGCGAACGAAGTTGCCGCCCGTGCCGCCAACAACAATGCGCTGCCGCCGGATCTGTCGCTGATCACCAAGTCACGCGAGGGCGGTGCCGCCTATGTCTACTCACTGCTGACGGGCTTCCAGAACCAGCCGGCTGCGCTACTCAAGCAGTTCCCGGACGCCAAGACACCGCCCAACCTGCATTACAATCCGTATTTCGCGAACCTCAACATCGCGATGCCCCCGCCGCTGACGACGGATGGGCAGGTGACCTATGCCGATGGCACCAAGCCGACGGTCGACCAGATGGCGCGCGACGTCGCTGCCTTCCTGGTGTGGACGGCCGAACCGAACCTCGAAGCTCGCCACGCGGCGGGTGTCGCGGTCGCGATATTCCTCCTGATCGGGTCGATCCTCGGCTATCTCGCCTATCAGCAGGTGTGGGCCGAAGCGAAGCGGAAGGTCCGGGTCACCGGCGTTCTCGAGCCCGAGAATCAGGCCAAGTCACGCCGGGCGAAGGCGAAGCAGGGAATCGCCGGCTGATCCAGGCGAGCAAGCGGCGCAAGCTTCGGAATTCATTCGCCGTTCACCACGCAAGGCGCTCTTCCGTCCGATCCCTCCGGCGTATTGGAGATTCGGCATGCGCGTTCCCAAACTTCGATTGGCCGCACTGGCCCTTGTCAGTAGCCTCGCCCTTGGTGGCTGCGTCGATGACATGTACGGACCCGGCTACGGTGGTTACGGCGGCTACGGCCCCTACAGCAGCGTCAGCATCGGCGTTGGCTATGGTGGCGGCTACGGCTACGGCGACCCATACTGGGGCGGCGGTTATGGCCTCGGCTATGGTTCACCGTTCGGCTGGTACGACGATTTCTATTATCCGGGCACCGGCATCTACGTCTACGACAGCTACCGGCGTCCGCGGATGTGGAACGATCGCGAACGCTGGTACTGGATGCACCGCAACGGCAACTGGCATGACCGCGACGGCGACTGGCATCGCGGCGATGGTGATTGGCACCACCGCAACGGACAGGCGCCGAATGCCAACGCTCGCTTGACGCAGCCCAACTGGAGCGGCTTCAACCGACGTCCGGCCTACCGGCCCCGCTAGGCGGCTGGAGAGTCGCTTTCTCGGCGGCGGATCAGTACGATCGAGGTGAAGGTCAGGACCGGCGCGCCGTCCTGGTTGGTGACGATCGTCTCGCTTCGGAAGGAGCCCATTTCGGGCCGGCTGCGAGACGGCGTCTTGCTGACGATGGTTGCGCGGACCTGCAGCGTATCGCCGGGATAGACCGGCTTGCGCCAGCGTAGCTCGTCGATGCCTGGCGAGCCAAGTCCGGCCTGCTCGTGCTCTGTCGACCAGCGGGCAAGCACCGCCATGGTCATTGCGCAGGTGTGCCAGCCGCTCGCCGCGAGACGGCCGAAATGGGTCTTTGCCGCCTCCTCGTCAGAGAGGTGGAAGGGCTGCGGGTCATACTTGCGGGCGAACTCGAGGACTTCCTCTCGAGTCACCTCATAGCTGCCGAAATTCGTCTCGGCGCCGACGACGAGGTCCTCGAAGAAGATCATCGCCGCGCGGCATAACGGGCACCGCCGCTTGGCGCGAGGGCAAATGACGGGCTACCAAGGGGCATGGCGGCCAGCATGACGACCAGCCTCAGATTGCACCCGGCGCTGATCGAGGCGGCGATGGCGCTCAACGACAACCGCCTCGACATCGCCGAGAGGATCCTGAAGCCCTACCTCAAGGACGATCCGTTCGACGTCGCCGCGATGCGGATGCTGGCCGAGCTTGCAGCGCGGATCGGGCGTTGGCGGGACAGTGAGGCACTCCTCCGCCGCGCGATCGAGCTGGCGCCCGGCTTCACCGCTGCCCGGGCGAACCTGGCGCTCGTCCTTGGCCGAACGGGGCGGCCGGCGGAAGCGCTCGAGTTGCTCGACGATATCTTCGATGCCGAGCCGGAGGAGCTCGGACACTGGAACCTCAAGGCGGCGACGCTGGGCCGGCTTGGGGATTTCGACGAGGCCATCGACCTTTACGAGCAGGTGCTGAAGCGGTCGCCGGAGCAGCCGCGGGTCTGGCTGAGCTACGGCCATATGCTGAAGACTGTTGGGCGGCAGGCGGACGGCATTGCTGCTTACCGCCGAGCAATTGCGATCAGGCCGGCCCTAGGCGAGGCCTGGTGGAGCCTTGCCAACCTCAAGACCGTGCAGTTCGACGAGGCCGACGTTGCGGCGATTGAGAAGGCGCTCGACAGCCCCGGGCTCGACGACGACGATCGGCTGCACTTGGAGTTTGCGCTCGGCAAGGCGATGCACGACGCGCGTCGGACGGACGAGGCCTTCGCGCATTATGCGGCCGGCAATGCGCTGCGCCTTGAGCAGCAACCCTATCGCTCCGGCGAGATCGCGAGCTTCGTCGACCGCTGCGTGACGCTGTTCACGCCGGAGGCATTTGCGACGAGGCCAGGAGGCTGCGACGCACCCGATCCCATCTTCATCGCCGGGATGCCGCGCGCCGGATCGACCCTGGTCGAGCAGATCCTTTCCAGCCACAGCCTCGTCGAAGGCACGTCGGAATTGTCTGACTTGCCGGTACTTGCCGGCAAGGGCGGGGGCTATCCGGGCGGGACGCTCGACCTCAGCGCGGACGAGCGGCGGGCGTTTGGCGAAGAATATATCAAACGCACCAGCGTCCAGCGGCGGACGGCGCGGCCCTTTTTTATCGACAAGCTGCCCAACAACTGGCTGTTCGTGCCGTTTATCCAGCTCGTCCTGCCGAACGCGAAGATTATAGACGTCAGGCGGCACCCGCTGGCCTGCTGCCTGTCGAATTTCCGCCAGCATTTTGCGCGCGGGCAGGCATTTACCTACGACCTTGCCGACGTTGGACATTATTATTCGGATTATGTCCGGCTGATGGCGCATGTTGACGCGGTCCTTCCCGGCCGAGTCCATCGCGTGATCTACGAGCGGCTGGTCGACGATACCGAAGCGGAAGTCCGAGCGCTGCTCGGCCATTGCGGCCTGGATTTCGAGCCGGCGTGCCTGGAATTCCACAAGACCGAGCGCGCGGTTCGGACCGCGAGTTCCGAACAGGTGCGGCAGCCGATTCACCGCGACGCAACGGCGGAGTGGCAGGCGTACGAGCCGCACCTCGCGTCGCTCAAGGACGCGCTGGGCCCTGTGGTGGCGGCTTATCCAGACCCTCCGGTCTCGTTCTTGCAACGCTGAACGTGAATTCGTGACGAGGCCGTCACGGCCGCAGTTGACAAGCGTGTAACCGTAGTGTCGCATTGGCGAACATCTGGCGAATGGGGGCATTCGAATGAGACACCGCACCTGTCGGGCATTTGCGCTCGGTCTGCTTGCCTCCAGCGCGCTTGCGGCGCCGGCGCTCGCGCAGACGTCTCCCACGGGCCAGTCTCCGGGGCCCGGAACGAACGCGACCGACGTGACCGCTCCACCCCCAGCGGTCCAGACGGCGCAGGACGGACAGGTGCCCGACCAGACCGAGATCGTCGTCACCGCGACCAAGCGCGAAGAAAATGTCCAGAATGTTCCGATCAGCATGCAGGCGATCGGGACCCGCCGGCTCGATCAGCTCAACATCTCGAATTTCGAAGATTACACCAAGCAGCTGCCTTCGGTGTCGTTCCTGACTACCCAGCCCGGTCAGACTACCGTCTACATGCGCGGCGTTTCGGCGGCGGGCGGCACCAATGCGGAAGGCAATCACTCGGGGCCGCTGCCGCAAGTGGGCACCTATCTCGACGAGCAGCCGGTGACGACGATCGGCGGAACGCTCGACATCCACATCTACGACGTCGCTCGGATCGAAAGCCTCTCGGGTCCTCAAGGAACACTCTACGGTGCATCGAGCGAAGCCGGCACCATTCGCATCATCACCAACAAGCCTGAGCTCGGGGTCACCAGTGGTCGTCTCGATGCGGAGATGAACACCGTCGATCATGGCGGGCAGGGCGGCAAGATCGAGGGGATGATCAACCTCCCGATCGGCCTGAACATGGCGTTTCGCGGCGTTGCCTTCTATCAGCGCGACGCCGGTTTCATCGACAATATCCACGGCGAGCGGACCTATTGCGGCGATCCCATCAAGGTCCCTGATCCCGATCCAACGGCCCCTCCGGGTTCCATGATCACCGTTGGCTGCGTTAAAAATGGACCGACGGTAACGAACACTGGTCTCGAGAAGAACAATTTCAATCCGGTCGACACCTATGGCGGCAGAGCAGCGCTGAAGGTGGACCTGGACGAGAACTGGACCCTGACGCCGACTTTCATGTATCAGAAGACCAAGTCGAACGGCGTGTTCTTCTACGATCCGGCGCTCGGCGATCTGAAGATCGATCGCTTCCGCAAGGAACCGACGCGCGATCGGTTCTGGCAGGCGGCGCTGACTGTTCAGGGAAAGATCGCAAACTTCGACGTGACTTACGCCGGCGCCTACATGGATCGCCCGAACAGCGGCGTGAACGATTACGCCGATTACACTGACGCCTATGACCAGCTGTATTACTCGTCAGGCGGCCTGGCGAATTACTTCTATCTTACGGACGCCGCAGGCAACTATGTCAGCAATCCGCAGCAATATATCAAATATACCAATCACTTCAAAAAGATGAGCCACGAGCTTCGGATCGCATCTCCGTCTGACAAGCCTTTCCGCGTGATCGGTGGCCTCTTCTACCAGCGGCAGACGAATTTCATCCATCAGGATTACAAGATCGACGGGCTCGATCCCAACCTGTCGGTGAACGGTCACCCGGGCACATTGTGGCTGACCCAGCAGAAGCGCGACGACCGCGACTATGCGGCGTTTGGCGAAGCGAGCCTCGACGTGACGCCGACGGTCACGCTGACCGCGGGCGGGCGCCTGTTCAAATACGACAATAGCCTGATCGGCTTCTTCGGCTTCGGACGGAACCCTGGAGACGGGGGCGACGGTCCTTTCTCTGCTTCGCCGCCCAACGGCGCGGGCAGCAATCGCACCGGCGTCGCCCAGTGCTGGACCGAAAGCGGGCAGCGGCTCTACGACAAGGACACGGAAACCTATGCGGACTCGCGTGTCCTGCTACCGGGCGTCGTTCCCGGAAGTCCGTGTACGAACCTTGGTGTCTATGAGAATGGGCATGTCGTGCCGGTTCGAGCGAAGGGCAGCGGCTTCACGCATCGCCTGAACGCCCAGTGGAAGCCACGTCCGGGTTTGATGTTCTATGCAACCTGGTCGAGAGGTTTCCGGCCAGGCGGCATCAATCGCCGCGGAACTGTGCCGCCCTACGATCCCGACTATCTCAGCAATTACGAGGTAGGTTGGAAGACGACGTTCGGTCCGGTCCGCTGGAACACGGCGCTGTTCCACGAGAAGTGGAGCAAGTTCCAGTTCGCCTTCCTTGGCGCGAACAGTTTTACCGAGATCCACAACGCCCGGAACGCCATCATCAACGGCGTCGAGACGGATGTCAGTTACGTCCGCGGCGGCCTGACGTTGAACGGCGCGGCCGCCTACACGGATGCGAAGACCAAGGGGAATATCTGTACGATCGCGATCGATCCGGACCCCAATTGCCTTGGTTCGGTCG
>NZ_JAFAVR010000136.1 GCF_019242355.1 Sphingomonas sp.
AATCGGGCTGCGAACGCTCCAATGCCCATTGCGTGGGCAAATAGGGCCAGCAGGTCTCAACCATGAAAGCGAGCGTCCCTTCGATCTTCACCGGCCTCAATTCCGCCTCGCTCGCCTTGCGCCAGCTTTCGACATCAGGGCCATGGCCGCTCATCAGATTGTGCAGCGACAGGCCGCCCGGCGCGAAGCCGTCCGCCTTGGCGTCATAGGCGCCGTGCACCAGGCCCATGGCTTCGCTCATCACGTTGCGGTGAAACCACGGTGGGCGGAACGTGTCCTCGGCAACCATCCAGCGCGGCGGGAAGATCACGAAGTCGGCGTTCGCGCGGCCGGGCACATTGCTGGGGCTGGTCAGCACGGTGAAGATGGACGGATCGGGATGGTCGAAGCTGATCGTGCCGATTGTGTTGAACCGCGACAGGTCATACCGGCACGGCGCGTAATTCCCGTGCCAGGCGACGACGTCCAGCGGCGAATGGTCGAGAGTTGTCGTCCACAGGCTGCCCAGCGATTTCTGGATCACTTCGGTCGGTTCGTCCCTGTCCTCGAACCAGGCGACCGGACTCTCGAAGTCGCGCGCGCTGGCAAGGCCATTGGCGCCGAGCGGCCCGAGTTCCGGCAACCGGAGCGGCAGGCCATGGTTCTCCGCGACATATCCGCGCGCTTCGCCCTCCACCTCGACCCGGAACCGGACCCCGCGCGGGACGAGCGCGATCGATCCCGGGGCGACATCCATTCGCCCGAGCTCGGTCGCAATGCGCAGCTCGCCCGTTTGCGGGATGATCAGCAGCTCGCCGTCGGCGTCGACGAATACCCGCCGCACCATCGACCGGCTCGCTCGATACAGATGCACGGCGACTCCCTCGAGGTCCTGGGGGTGCCGGTTGGCAAGCATCGTCACCATCCCATCGACGAAATCCGCGCCTTCGGGCAGGTCGGCGGGCGGATCCCAGCGCAGGCGGTTCGGCGGCAGCGGCTCCTTGACGGTGCCGGGCGCGAACAGCCGCGCGCCTTCGTAGCGCTCGAACGGGCGGTGGTCGGCGGTCGGCCGCATTCGGTACAGCCAGCTGCGCCGGTTCTCGTGGCGCGGCGAAGTGAAGGAGCTGCCCGACAATTGCTCGGTATAGAGCCCGAACGCCGGGCGTTGCGGCGCGTTGCGGCCCCTGGGCAGGGCGCCCACGACGGCTTCCGTCTCGAAATGCCCGCCGAAACCTGTCTGGTAGGAAAGCGCGTCGGTCATTCGCGCCGGTTAATGCCTTGCCCGCGGAAACTCAAACGTCGCCAACAAGTAACGGGCGCGGCCCCGCGTGGAACCGCGCCCGATCGCGGACGGGGACTCGCGGCCCGTCCACTCGTTCCTTCGTGATCAGGTGTTCTTGACGTTGACGTCGATCGAGTTGGGAACGCTGATGTTGGTCGAATGTCCGCCCAGGCCGAGCTGGCTGCGGAATACGAACAGCAACACCAGGACGACGATGATCAGCAGCACGACGGCAATCACGCCGCCACCCCCGCCACCGTTCCCGGTCTCGACCACGGTCGTGCGGTCAACATCATCGCGATCATCGGCCATGGAAGCTCTCCCTGTTCAGAAGTTATTGTGGCGAAACGAACGAATCGAGCCAACAGCGGTTCCGTTCGCTGGAGGAGCCGCATGAGACTGGGACAACTCGCCATCGCCGCCACCGTCGTTACGCTCGGTGGCTGTGGCCGCCCGCAACCGGCAGCTCAGGACAACGGCACCGTTTCCGTGCCGGCGGCCGGATCGCGGCAGGGATGGGTGACCGCCTCCAGGCAGCCCGTGCCGGTGCCGCCGGCGGACCGTACGACGCCGCTGCGACCGGCGCAGAGGCCCGCGATCGACCCGAAGAGCAGCGAGGCGGCGGAAGATATCGCGCGTGGATTCGCCGACCTCGTGAACCGCGGCCGCTTCGACGAGGCCTATATGCTGATGGGCCCGGCAGCGCCGCCGCGCGCCGACTTCGACCGCCAGTTCGCGTCATGGTCGGGCCTCCATGCAACCATCGGCGCGGCCGAGCATCAGGAAGGCGCCGCCGGCTCGATCTACATCACTGTCCCCATGCACCTGACTGGCAGCCTGAACGGCCGGCGCGACGACCGCTCGCTCAACCTCATCCTGCGTCGGGTCAACGACGTGCCGGGCTCGACCGAGGCCCAGCGCCACTGGCACATTGAGCGAATCGAAACACCGGCACCCTGAACGGCCGGCGATTAAAGCCCGTTGATGGCGTCGGCGAGCTTCTGCTGGTCCTCGCGAGAGATCGGCGCGCCGGTCGCGTCGGTTGGTGCGTCGGGGCCGGTCGAGTTCGCGTCGTCATTTCTGGCCGCCACATTGCCGTCGCCAGGCTTGCCCTGCGGCTGCTCCGCAGCAACGTCATAGGCCCCCCACAGGATTCCGGCAGCCCAGATGAGCGCCATCCACCGGTTCTTGAAGATCGTGCTGGTGCGCATCGGGATCATGGCGCGCGAGTGTCGCGCGACTGCGTTTAAGATTCGGTTTCAGTGCTCGCAGCGGTCAGCCTCACACGAGGCCCGGCTGACGTTCAGCGGCGCTGCGCGACTTCAACCACCGGCCTGGAACACGAAATCGCTGCTCACTTTACGCAGGGCTCATCCCCGCCCGCGGCTCCTCCCGAACCGGCTTTGCTTTCCGTAGCGGCCCTTGCGCGTCCCCGGCTTGCCCTCTGACGAATTGCCGAGCGGGCGCGGCGCAACGCGGTCGGGCTGGGGGATTCCCAGGTCGTCTTCCTCGAGCCGCCGAATCTCGTCGCGAAGGCGCGCGGCTTCCTCGAATTCCAGGTCGGCGGCGGCTTTGCGCATCCGCTCCTCGAGGTCGGCGATGTATGCCTTGAGGTTGTGCCCAACGAGGTGCGGGCGCTCCTCGTCGCCGGTCTCGACCACGACGCCGTCGCGGGTCGCCAGGTGGGCCATCACATCGTGGATCTGCCGCTTGATCGTCTCCGGCGTGATGCCGTGCTCGACATTGTACGCCAGCTGCTTCTCGCGCCGGCGGCCGGTCTCGGCGAGCGCGCGCTCCATCGATCCGGTCACCGTGTCGGCATAGAGGATGACGCGTCCCTCGACGTTGCGCGCGGCGCGGCCGATCGTCTGGATCAGCGACGTCTCGGACCGCAGGAATCCTTCCTTGTCGGCATCGAGGATCGCGACCAATCCGCATTCGGGAATGTCTAAGCCCTCGCGCAGCAAATTGATCCCGACCAGCACGTCATACACGCCCAGCCGGAGCTCGCGGATCAGCTCGATGCGCTCCAGCGTCTCGACGTCGGAGTGCATGTAGCGGACCTTCAGCCCCGCCTCGTGCAGGTACTCGGTCAGATCTTCGGCCATCCGCTTGGTCAGCGTTGTGACCAGCGTCCGGTAACCCGCTCGCGCCGTCTTCTTCGCCTCGTTGACGAGATCGTCGACCTGGTCCTCGACCGGCTTGATTTCCACCGGCGGGTCGATGAGCCCGGTCGGACGAATGACCTGCTCGGAGAAGACACCGCCGGTCTCGTTCATTTCCCACGGGCCTGGCGTCGCCGACACGAAGGTCGTCTGCGGCCGCATTGCGTCCCATTCGTTGAAGCGCAGCGGCCGGTTGTCGATGCAGCTCGGAAGGCGGAAGCCGTACTCCGCCAGCGTGATCTTCCGCCGGTGGTCGCCGCGCGCCATCGCGCCGATCTGCGGCACCGTCTGGTGGCTCTCGTCGATGAACAGCAAAGCGTTGTCGGGCAGATATTCGAACAAGGTCGGCGGCGGCTCGCCGGGCAGGCGCCCGGTCAGGAATCGCGAGTAATTCTCGATTCCGGCGCAACTCCCAGTCGCCGCGATCATCTCGAGGTCGAAGTTGGTCCGCTGCTCCAGCCTTTGCGCCTCCAGCAGCCGCCCTTCCGCCACCAGCTCCTTCAGGCGCTCGGCCAGCTCATGCTTGATCGCCTCCATCGCCTGCTTCAGCGTCGGGCCCGGCGTCACATAATGCGAGTTCGCATAGACCTTGATGCTGTCGAGGCTCGCGACCGTCTTGCCGGTCAGCGGGTCGAACTCGGTGATCGCCTCGATCTCGTCGCCGAAGAAGCTGATCCGCCACGCGGTGTCCTCATAGTGCGACGGGAAGATTTCCAAACTGTCCCCGCGCACCCGGAAATTGCCGCGCGCGAAACCGGCGTCGTTGCGTCTGTACTGCAGAGCGACCAGCTTGCGGATCACCTCGCGCTGGTCCTCGACGCCGCCCTTCTTCAGGCTGAACACCATCGCCGAGTAAGTCTCGACCGAACCGATGCCGTAGAGGCACGAAACCGACGCGACGATGATCACGTCGTCGCGCTCCAGAAGCGACCGCGTCGCCGAATGGCGCATCCGGTCGATCGCCTCGTTCACCGAGCTTTCCTTCTCGATGTAGGTATCGGACCGCGGCACATAGGCCTCGGGCTGGTAGTAATCGTAGTAACTGACGAAGAACTCGACCGCATTGTCGGGGAAGTAGCTCTTGAACTCGCCGTAAAGCTGGGCGGCGAGGATCTTGTTCGGCGCCATGACCAGGGCCGGGCGCTGCAGCGTCTCGATGACCTTCGCCATGGTGAAGGTCTTGCCCGACCCGGTGACGCCAAGCAGCACCTGGCTCTTCTCGCCGTCCCGCGCCTGTTCGGTCAGCTCTCGGATCGCCGTCGGCTGGTCCCCCGCCGCCTCATAATCCGACGCCAGCTTGAACAGCTTGCCCCCTTCCGCCTTCTCCGGCCGAGCCGGCTTGTGCGGAACGAAGGCCTCCCCGGTCTCGGGCTCGGCAAGGGAAGTGCGAATTTGAATGGCCATTGCGTTGGATATGGGGTGTCAGCGTGGCGGCGGCAATTCGGGGCATCCACGGAATCGGACAAGAGGCGAACTCGTCATCCCGGCCTTGAGCCGGGACCTGCCTTCACTTCAGTGACAGGGGAGGAAATCCGAAGTCTTCAGCGAGGTCGCGCCAGGTCGGGTTGCTGTCATGAATGAGCGCGTATTTCCAAGCGCGCAGCCAGCGCTTGATCCGCTTCTCGCGCTGGATGGCGGCTTCCATTGTCTCGTGCGGCTCGAACCAGACGAGGCGCTTGATTCCGTATTGCTGCGTGAATCCCCGCACCAAGCCTTCCCGATGTTGCCAGATGCGCGTTGGCAGGTCCGACGTGACTCCAGTGTAGAGCGTGCCGTGCGACGATTTCGCGAGGATGTAGACGCAAGGATTCTTTTCCATCGCGTGAGCTAAGGATCAGGCAGGTCCCGGCTCAAGGCCGGGATGACGAAGGTGGAGTGAGACCGCGCAAACGCCTCACTCCTGCCCGATCTCCCGTAGCAACTCGACAAACCACGGCGTCGACACGTCGAACTTCTTCCCCCCGGCGATCCGGTCGAACTCGATCGCGCGGAGCTCGTCGCCGCGGTCTTCGTCCTGGCCGACGACGCCCGACTCCCCGCGCATCGCCGCGTCTACCGCATAGTTGGTGCACCGGCTGATCAGCGCCAGGTCGGCGGCGTTGGCCGCTGCCGAGCGCGAGAAGTAGCCGCTCTTCTGCACCAGCACCTTGTCCGCGCCGAGCGCGCTTGCGAACTGCTTCGCGAACCACTGGCCGGGGTTGATCTTGTCGAGCTGGACATGGCCGAACGGATCGCGCGGCACTTCGTCGCCGGCTGCCTCCATCGCGGCGACGATCTCGCTGACGCCCGCACCTTCGGAGATGAACAGGTTGACGTTGTCGTTCCTGTCCATGATCGCGCGCAGCCGCGTCGCTTCCTCGCCGATATCGAACGGCCGCTCGGGCACGAATACGCCGTGGACGTCCCAGCGGCCGGCGCTGTTCTCCTCCCACTCGGCGAACTCGGCGTCCCTCACCCAGCGGTGATGCGCCAACGCCGTCGCCGCGGTCAGCCAACCGCAGTTGCGCCCCATCACTTCATGGACGACCAGCATCCGCGGGTTCGACGAATGCTCGGCGATGATGTTGCGGGCATAAAGCGCGCCCTGCTCGGCGGCGGTCCAGGCGCCGAGCGACTGCCGGATCGGGATGACGTCATTGTCGATCGTCTTGGGCAACCCGACGACGGTCAGCTCGTAGCCGTTGCCCTTGAGGTAAGCCGCAAGGTCGGCGGCGGTGCCGTTGGTATCGTCGCCGCCGATCGTGTGGAGGACGTCGACGCCGTCGCGGCTCAACTGCTCGGCGGCGACGTGCAGCGGGTCCTGGCCCTCGCTCACCAGCCCGCGCTTGACGCAATCCTTGACGTTGGTGAGCTTCACCCGGCTGTTGCCGATCGGGGTGCCGCCGAAAGCGTGCAGGCGGTGCGCGTTCGCGCGAACCTGCTCCGTCACCTTGACGCTGTCGCCGGTCAGGAGCCCGGCATAACCGTTGCGATACGCGATGATGCGAACGTCCGGCGCGACCTCGGTGTAACGTTCGATCAGCCCGCCGACGGCGGAGGAAAGGCAGGGCGCAAGGCCGCCCGCGGTGAGCATGGCTACGGTTTGGACTGGCATCCCTCCTCTCTGCCAATTCCGAGCGTTCTCGGCCAGCCCGGACCGGGTAGGGGTGACGCGGTCCGCCGATCACTATAGCTCCACTGCATGAGTGTCAGCGTCCTCCTCAACCGCGGTGGCGGGACCATCGCCGCCAATCCGAAGATTCCCGAACAGGTCGAGGCGGCGCTGAAAGCCGCCGGGATCGACGCGAAGATCGAGCTGATCGACGGCGGCGACTGCGAGGTCCGCGCCAAGGCGATCGCCGATCGCGGCGACGAGCTGGTCATCGTCGGCGGCGGCGACGGTTCGATCAGCGCCGCGGCTTCAGCTCTCGTCGGCTCGAAAACCCGACTCGGCGTGCTTCCGCTCGGCACCCTCAACCATTTCGCCCGCGACCTCGGCATTCCGACCGAGATCGAGGACGCCGCCAAGCTCATCGCCACCGGCCACGAGCGCCGCGTCGACGTTGCCGAGATGAACGGCCGGATCTTCATCAACAACAGCGCCATCGGCCTCTATCCGCTGATGGTCCGCGACCGCGACGTGCAGCAAAAGCGCCACGGCCGAAGCAAGCGCCTTGCAATGATCGTCGCCTCCGCGCGCACGCTGGCCCGCTTCAACCACGAGCGGCTGACTCTGACCGTCAACGACGAAAAGGCGCGCGTCGACACACCCCTGCTGTTCGTCGGCAACAACGACTACCGCCTCGACATCGCGGCGCCCGGCCAGCGCGAGAGCCTCGACGACGGCGAATTGAGCGTGTTCGTGATGCGCAAGAAGACGCGGCGCGGCCTGATCGCTGCGAGCGTCCGCGCCCTGTTCAACCGTGCCCGGGGCGACGACATGGTGATGCTCGACAATGTCCAGCGCCTGCGGGTCGAGAGTCGCCGCAGCCAGCTTGCCGTCTCGCTCGACGGCGAAGTGGTTCGGGCCGAGCCGCCGCTCGACTACCGCATCCGCAAGGCCGCGCTTCGAGTCATCGCTCCGCCGCCCGAAGCCCGCCAGGCCTGATCAGGACCGCCAGTGCAGCGCGCCCGTGAAGCGGTGAACTTCGTCGCCGGTGCGGACGTCGATCGTCAGCGGCTGGTCGGCGCGCGCTCGTTGAACCGCCTTGGGTACGTCGAACACATAATAGCCGCCCCACGCCTGCTGCGGCCCGACGTTGAGCGGAATCAATAGCTGGTAGATCGCATTGAGCGTCTCCGAGCCCGGCAGGAGGTCGGAGTCCGATTGAAAGTCCTGGCCGGCCGTGTCGGCGGTTGTCCCGGTCGGCAGCGATTGCGGCATCCCCGGTGCGCCTGCATCAGAACCGCCGCCGCCGCCGCTGCCCAGGGTCGCGATGGTGTTGCGATTGCCAAGATCGATCGCGCGTGCGCGTCCGGTCGTCTGCTCAACGACATCCTTGCGTTTCTCGAACTCCTCCATCGGCACCGGGTTCAGCACGGTCCCATTGCCGAGCCGCAGCGTCACCTGCTCCGGCCCGAAGGTGAAGGCGCGCGGGCCAAGGTTCATCACGAGTACCCGGACGGTGCCGCGCACATCGACCGTGTTGCCGGGCGCGACAACCCGGACCAGCGTGTCCTGTGTCCGCTCGTCGGCCGCCTGCAGCCCCATGTGCCCGGTCAGCAGCCGCCCGTTCGCGGGCCGGTCGAGCACGATCTTGTAATTCCCCGCCGTCGCCTGGGCTGACAGAAGCAGCCCCGCCAGTCCGATCCATCCCCTCATCGCAGGTCCCCCTTCACTCGCGCGTCGTCGAACTCTAACGCACGTCCGAACGGAGTAAATGCGTGCTTGGACGTCTCCTGATTCTCGCCTTGCTCGCCGCCAGTCCCGCCGGCGCGGCGGCCGCACCCTTCCAGGCGGCGAAGACGCTCGATGGCGCATCCTTCGACGCAACCGGCCGCGTAACCATCGTCCATTACTGGGCAACCTGGTGCGCCCCCTGCCGGCTCGAGATGCCCGTCCTCGACGCTTACTATCGGTCGCACCGCGCACAGGGCCTGGCGATGCTCGCCGTGTCGATCGACGACGGCGTTTCCAGTGCAAAGCTCAAGTCCGCCACCGAACGCTTCGCCTTCCCCGTCGCGCGGATCGACGATGTTCGGATGCCGCGGCGCGACATCCCCTCCGCGATCCCCGTCACCCGCGTCTACGACGGCTCGGGTCACCTCGTCTTTGAGAGCAAGGCGAACGGCCGGAGCATGGTGGACGCAGCGACGCTCGACCGGATCGTCACGCCGCTGCTTACCCACCGCTAGAGGTGGAACAGCACCCCCGCTGACAGCTTCGCCTTCGGCACCAGCTGGTAGCCGTTCACCCGATTATGGATCGGGACCTCGGCATAAGCGAAGCCGACCGCCCGGCTGCCGAGCTTCGCCGACAAGCCCGGAGCGAGGTTCACCTGGTCGCCGCCGCTATTCGGTCGGTCCGCCGCCCGCCCGCTATCGCGCCAGGTGTGACGGTAGCTGATCTGCAGCTGCGGCGTGACATTGCGCCAACGGGTAAGGTTCAGCGCCGCCGACGCCTGGACGAAACTTCCCGGCCGATATCCGGCCCGCTCGTCGATCGCCTTCTGCCCGGTCACTTGGACGAAATAGCCGAGCTCCGGAGTCACCGGCCCCAGATGATAGCCGCCGAGAACGGCCTGCACCGTGCCCGTGCCAGGTTGCAGCCCGCGATCGACCTCGTCCCCTTGTTCGGGCCCGGATTTGAAAGTCTGCCGGAACTTGCCGGTCGGAAGCACCACGCCGGCCTCGATCCCGGTGACGCTTCCCGGTCTCGACAGCCCCTGCCATCGCCCGACCACTCGCATGTCGCCGATCCCTCGCGTGTCGGAATAGCTCGGCTCGGTCGTATCCTCGGCGAAGGTATTGTGCGGCCGGGTGAGCAGCGGCAGCTGCACGTCGATGCCCCAGTCATTGGCGAACTGGTGGTCCAGCGTCGCGGTCAGGCTATGGTTATAGGTGTAGCGCTCGATCTCGCGGTCGGACGGCAGCGCGATGGCGCCGAAGTCCACCTTGCGCGTGCCGGACTGAAGGGTCGTTTGCGGGACGAAGTCATAACGCAGCGACAGGGTGGTGCCCGGCTGCGCGGCGAGGCCCTGGCTCAGCCAGTCGGCGGTCAGCGTGCAGCCACAGCTGGCGCAGGCATATGCCGGCTGTGCCGCGCTCGCCAGGAACGCGGCTGCGAGCGCGGCAGGCGCGTTCCTTCGGATCATTCGATACATGTACTTATTCCCTTGCGCCCTCGGTGGGGCGCCTGAATGGTTCGCGGGTTGCGGCTCAGGCGGGGACGGCAGGCGGTCCGGTCGCGGGTGGCCGCTCACGATGCTGGCCGGCGGGGGGGGTCTGGACGAGCGCCGCCGCGGGCAGCGCCGCGGGGGAGATCGGGGTCGGGAGCAAGGCCGGCGAAGTCCGGGGCAGCGGCCCGGTTGAGGACGCTGCCGCATAGGGGCAGGGCTGCTGGTGCGCCTTGTCGCCGTGCTGATGGTGATGGTGCGCCATCGACATCGGCGCCGCGGGTTCCGCGTCGGGACAGGCCACGATCGTCACTGCGCCATGGTCGAACGCGGGCATGAATCCCGCCGGGCTCAGCAGCCGCAGCGCAAGCGCCACCGCCATCAGCGCCGCCATGAAGGCGCGGTGAGCCGTCGGTACCGCCCTTGGTCGCATAGACCGCATATAGGCCGAGCCGACCGGCCTGTCAGGATCATAGCGCAGCTTGCGCTCGAGGATCCGGCCGCGGTGCGCGTGCAAATCCACAGGATTCTGGTTCAGCCGCAATTTACCCGCTTGCGTCTGCCGCCGGTTAAGGCACAATAGATGGTAGCGCACAGGGGGTGATACTCAATTACTGGTGTTCTGCGCCGGAATCACTATATTCCGGTGACGGGCGGACTCGTCCCCGCTTTCCACAGGCGGGCGGCTGGGAAAAGCCTCCGGATGCGCGACAAGAGACTCGGAAAGCAGTAGGACTCCGAGTCGAACGTTTGGGGAACAAACGGCCTTAAATAGGCTGCACTAGGACGGGGAAGCGCAATGGATTTTTCAACCGGCTCACAGGTTCCCTCGGACGATGCGGCGGCGCCCGCGACGGGCAGCAAGCGGGTCGACGCGCCTCGCTTCGACGTCGTCACCGACGCCAGGCGGGACGACCTCCTGACCGAGTTCGGCAAGGACACGCTGCGCGACCGCTACCTGCTTCCGGGCGAGGGCTATCAGGACCTGTTCGCGCGCGTTGCTGCCGCTTACTCGGACGACGCCGAGCACGCGCAGCGCGTCTATGACTACATCTCCAGGCTGTGGTTCATGCCGGCGACGCCCGTGCTGTCCAACGGTGGAACCGGCCGCGGCCTGCCGATCAGCTGCTATTTGAACAGCGTGTCCGACAGCCTCGAAGGCATTGTCGGCACCTGGAACGAGAATGTCTGGCTGGCGTCCAAGGGCGGCGGCATCGGCACTTATTGGGGCCGGGTGCGCGGCATCGGCGAGCCGGTAGGCCTCAACGGCAAGACTAGCGGCATCATCCCGTTCGTTCGAGTGATGGACAGCCTCACGCTGGCGATCAGCCAAGGCTCGCTCCGCCGCGGTTCGGCCGCCTGCTATCTCGACATCTCGCACCCCGAGATCGAGGAGTTCCTCGAGATCCGCAAGCCGTCGGGCGACTTCAACCGCAAGGCGCTGAACCTCCACCACGGCGTGCTCATCACCGACGAGTTCATGGAAGCCGTCCGCGAGGGCGCCGAGTTCGCGCTGCGCAGCCCCAAGGACCAGAGTGTTCGCGGCAGCGTCGACGCGCGCTCGCTGTTCCAGAAGCTGGTCGAGACCCGCCTCGCAACCGGCGAGCCCTACATCATCTTCATCGACCAGGTGAACCGGTCGATGCCCAAGCACCACCGCGACCTCGGCCTCAAGGTCACGACCTCGAACCTGTGCAGCGAGATCACGCTGCCGACGGGCAAGGACCATCTCGGCGCCGACCGCACCGCCGTTTGCTGCCTCAGCTCGCTCAACCTCGAAACGTGGGACGAGTGGAACGGCGACAAGCAGTTCATCGAGGACGTCATGCGCTTCCTCGACAACGTGCTCAGCGACTATATCGCCCGCGCGCCGGACGAGATGGCGCGCGCCAAGTACAGCGCCGAGCGCGAGCGCTCCGTCGGCCTCGGAGTCATGGGCTTCCACTCCTTCCTGCAGGCGCGCGGCCTTCCGTTCGAAGGCGCGATGGCGAAGTCTTGGAACCTCCGAATCTTCAAGCACATCCGCGCCCAGGTCGACCAGGCCTCGATGATGCTCGCCAAGGAGCGCGGGCCGTGCCCCGACGCCGCCGACATGGGCGTCATGGAGCGCTTCAGCTGCAAGATGGCGATCGCGCCGACCGCGTCGATCTCGATCATCGCCGGCGGCACCTCCGCCTGCATCGAGCCGATCCCGGCCAACATCTACACCCACAAGACGCTGTCGGGCTCTTTCTCGATCAAGAATCCGTATCTCGAGAAGCTGCTTCAGGAGAAATCCAAGGACAGCGCCAACGTCTGGAACTCGATCCTCGAGCAGGGCGGGTCCGTCCAGCACCTCGACTTCCTGACGCAGGAGGAAAAGGACACCTACAAGACCAGCTTCGAGATCGACCAGCGCTGGCTGCTCGAGCTTGCCGCGGACCGCACGCCGTTCATTGACCAGGCGCAATCGCTGAACCTGTTCATCCCGGCCGACGTCGACAAGTGGGACCTGATGATGCTCCATTTCCGCGCCTGGGAGCAGGGCATCAAGTCGCTCTATTACCTTCGCTCCAAGTCGGTGCAGCGCGCCGGTTTCGCCGGCGGCGTCGAGGCCGACAACACGCCCGAGCTCAAGGAAATCCAGCTCGGCGCAAGCACCGACTATGACGAGTGCCTCGCATGTCAGTAGCGCTCGGGTCCTTCGTCGTGCTCGGCGGCTGTCTGCTCGTCTTCCTCACCTCGGGCTCGTCCTGGCTGAAGAAGCGGCGGGACAAGTGAGGGCGCGCGCCCGCAATATCGCCAAAGGCGCCGGGGCCGTCGTGCTCGGCCTCGTCGCGCTCGACCTTGTCGCGACTATCGTGACGCTCGCCATCGGTTCGGAGTTCCTCAAGAGATGATCATTCGCCCGTCCGTCAGTCTCGCTGCACTCGCCCTCGCGCTGGTTGCGGGCACCGCGGCCGCGCAGCCCGTGGCGGGCGACCCGCAGACGCTCGAGAAGAGCTTCGACGCGATGATCAGCACGGCCGACCAGATGCGCTGGCTGCAGGACATGTCGTCCGCGCCCAACCAGGTCGGCTCGCCCCACGACAAGGCCAATGCCGACATGCAGCTGGCGCTGTTCAGGCAATGGGGCTGGGACGCGCATATCGAGCGCTTCGACGTCCTTTACCCGACACCGATTTCAACCACTGTGGAAATGGTGACTCCGCAGCGCGTCATCCTCGGCGGGCAGGAGCCGGCGATCGCCGCCGATCCGTCGTCGCAGAACACCGCCGGCGCGCTTCCTCCCTATGTCGCCTACCAGGGCGATGGCGACGTCACCGCGCCGGTCGTCTATGTCAATTACGGCATGCCCGACGATTATGACGCGCTCGAACAGCGCGGGATCAGCGTCCGGGGCAAGATCGTGCTCGCCCGCTACGGCTCCGGCTGGCGCGGCCTCAAGCCTCGCCTGGCGCAGGAGCATGGCGCGGTCGGCTGCCTCATCTATTCCGACCCCGCCGACGACAGCTATGCCGAGGCCGATCCCTATCCGCGCGGCGGCGGCCGGCCCGAAGCCGGTGTCCAGCGTGGGTCGGTTCAGGACATGACCCAATACCCAGGCGACCCGCTGACCCCGGGGATCGGAGCGACCGCCTCGGCGCACCGCCTGACTCGCCAGACCGCGACCACCATCCTCAAGATCCCGGCGCTTCCCATTTCCTATGGCGACGCAGCGAAGATCATTGCCCAGCTCGATGGCCCGTTGGTGACCGGCGCCGAGCGCGGCGGTCTCGGCCTCGCCTACCACTGGGGCGGAAGCGACGCGGTGAAGGTTCACCTCGCCGTCAGGTCCGACTGGTCGCTGAAGCCGGTCTACGACGTGATCGCGGTCATGCGCGGCTCGGTCTACCCCGATCAGTGGATCGTTCGCGGCAACCACCACGACGCCTGGGTGTTCGGCGCGTCCGATCCGCTTACTGGCCAGGTCGCGCTGATGTCCGAAGCCAAGGCGCTTGGACAGCTCTACCGTCAGGGTTGGCGCCCCGCGCGGACCATCGTCTACGCAAGCTGGGACGGCGAGGAGCCGGGCCTGCTGGGCTCGACCGAATGGGCCGAGACGCATGCTGCCGAGCTTCAGCGCAAGGCGCTCCTCTACGTCAACACGGACAATAATGGCCGTGGCTTCCTCGGCGCCGAGGGCAGCGGCGAGCTTCAGCATCTCGTCAACCAGGCGGCGAACGACGTCCTCGACCCGCGCACCGGTGTCCCGACCGCCGAGCGCGGCCGGGCCGCAATCCTTGCCGCGCAATATGTCGCGCCCGCCCGCAGCTCGCCCGAGCTTGTCGAGGCCGCCAGGTCCGGCGGCGAGCTGCCGCTGGGCGCGCTCGGCTCCGGCTCCGACTACAGCGCCTTCCTCCAGCATCTCGGAATCGCCTCGCTGAACCTCGGCTTCGGCGGCGAGGACCAATCGGGCGGAAGCTACCATTCGGTCTACGACAGCTATTATCACGTCACCCATTTCGACGATCCCGGCCTGCTCTACGGCGCTGCATTGTCGAAGCTGGTCGGCCGGATCGTGCTTCGCGTTGCCGACGCGCCGCGGGTGCCCGCGCGCTATTCCGACTTCGCCGCGCAGGTCGGCCGCTATGTCGACCAGGTGATGACCCTCGCCGCCAGCCAGCGCGAGCGCGACCGCACCCTCGCCGACCTTCGCCGTGACAAGGTGTTCACGCTCGCCGCCTCGCCGACCGATCCGGTCGTTGCGCCCGTCGACAAGGGCGTCACGCCGCTCATCGACATGCTGCCGCTGCAGAACGCGTCCGACCACCTGAAGCGCGCCGCCGCAGCCGCCGACTCCGTGCTCGGCCGCATCGACCGCCTGCCGCCCGCGACCCAGGCGCAAATCACCGCCGAGCTTGCCAGCATCGACCAGCTGCTGCTCGATCCCGTCGGCCTGCCGAGCCGCCCCTGGTACCGCAACATGGTCTACGCGCCCGGCACGCTGACCGGCTACGGCGCCAAGACCTTGCCCGGAGTCCGCGAAGGCATCGAGCAGCGCCGCTTCGACGACGCGCGCGCCTATGTCGGCCACACCGCCGCGGCGATCGAGGCCTATGCCGCCCGGCTCGACGCCGCCGCCGCCCTCGGGCGTCCACCGGCATGAGCCTTCCCGCGCTCAACAGCGGCCGGCTGGTCGAGCTGGCGATCGCCATCGTCCTCCTGGGCGCGGGCCTGTGGTTCTACACGCGGCGGGTGCCGATGACCGACAGCAACAGCAGCGCGGGCCGCCGCGACAGCCAGGGCGCCGTCCTGCTCCTCGCCGTCGCCATCATCCTCGGCACCCATGCGCTCGGCGGCCTCGATTACCACCCGAGCCAGGCCGAGCTCGACAGCGCCAGCCACGGGGCAACGTCGCGATGAGCGGCTATCGCGAGCACAGCTTCGACCCTTACGCCGGCGAGCGCCCGAACGGGCCGCCGTCGTGGCCGTTCGACGCGGTGCAATGGGCCGGCGTCGTCCTGATCCTCGTCGCCATCGCTGTCGATGTCCTCTACGTCGGCAGCGCGTTCGGTTGGTGGCGCAAGTTCATCGACACGCCGGTGTTCGGCATAACCCCGCTGATGTTCGGCATCATCGCCATCAACTCGCGTCGCCAGCCGGTCGCCGACCCGGCGCCGGAACTCGCCGATGCCCGCCGCAAGTGGATGATCATCGTCATCTCGATC
>NZ_JAFAVR010000016.1 GCF_019242355.1 Sphingomonas sp.
TTGCACAGCCCCTTCGCGCGGCGCTTACGGGCAGGACCAGCTCGCCGGGTATTTTTGACGTCCTCATGTTGCTGGGTAAGGGCGAAAGCCTGAGCCGCATTGCCGATCAGCTAGTGGAGCCGAATGCATGACCGAGAAGACAGTCACCCTGAACACCCCCGCCGGAAATTTCGATTATCCGGTGCTGGACGGTTCGGTCGGTCCCGAGGTCATCGATATCCGCAAGCTGTATGGCCAGACGGGCATGTTCACCTACGACCCCGGCTTCACCTCGACCGGGAGCTGCGAGAGCAAGATTACCTATATCGATGGCGAGAAGGGCATCCTGCTCCATCGCGGCTACCCGATCGAGCAGCTGGCCGAGAAGTCGAGCTTCATGGAGGTCGCCTACCTGCTGATCCACGGCGAGCTCCCGACCCAGCAGGAACTCGATTCATGGGTCCGGACCATCACTCGCCACACAATGGTGCATGAGCAGCTTGCGACCTTCTATCGCGGTTTCCGCCGGGACGCGCACCCGATGGCAATCATGTGCGGGGTCGTCGGCGCCCTGTCGTCCTTTTACCACGACAGCACCGACATCACCGATCCCGACCAGCGGATGATCGCTTCGCACCGCCTGATCGCCAAGATGCCGACACTGGTCGCGATGGCCTACAAGTACAGCCTCGGCCAGCCCTTCATGTTTCCTCAGAACAGCCTGACCTACACCGGCAATTTCCTGCGCATGACCTTCGGCGTCCCGGCTGAGCCCTATGAGGTCAATCCGATCATTGAGCGGGCGATGCGGCGGATTTTCATCCTCCACGCCGACCATGAGCAGAATGCGTCGACCTCCACCGTGCGGCTCGCGGGGTCGTCGGGAGCCAACCCCTTCGCCTGCGTCGCAGCCGGCATCGCCTGCCTGTGGGGGCCGGCGCACGGCGGCGCCAACGAGGCCGCGCTGAACATGCTGCGCGAGATCGGGACCACGAAGCGTATTCCCGAATATATCGCCCGCGCCAAGGACAAGAACGACCCCTTCCGGCTGATGGGCTTCGGCCACCGGGTCTACAAGAACTTCGATCCGCGAGCGAAGGTGATGAAGGCGACCGCCGATGAGGTGCTGAAGGAGCTGAACATCTCCGACCCTGTGCTCGACGTCGCCAAGGAGTTGGAGCACATCGCTCTCAACGATGAATATTTCATCGAGAAGAAGCTCTACCCGAACGTCGATTTCTATTCCGGTGTGATCCTGAACGCTATCGGCTTCCCGACCGACATGTTCACGGCGCTGTTCGCGCTTGCCCGGACGGTCGGCTGGGTGGCGCAGTGGAACGAGATGATCTCGGACCCCGAGCAGAAGATCGGCCGGCCGCGGCAGCTCTATGTCGGCGCGCCCCAGCGCGACTACGTGCCGGTCGAGAAGAGGACCAGCGCCGCCTGATCAAGCACTCGGAAGGGTGAGGGTGAAGCGGGCGCCCTGACCCGGAATGCTTTCGAGCGTGACGTCACCGCCCATCGATCGCGCGAGCCGGCGCGAGATCGCCAGCCCAAGGCCGGTGCCGCCAGCCTTCTCGTCGGCGCGCTCGAACCGCTCGAAGATGCGCTGCTGGTCGGCGCCCTCGATCCCCGGCCCCTGGTCGGAGACGGTGACGGATGCGGTCCCGGACGTGCGTGAGAACTGGAGCTGCACGGAGCCGCTTTCCGGCGAGTGACGGACGGCATTCCCAATCAGGTTGACGAGGATCTGGATGACCGCCCGCTCCTCGCCGCTGGCGCGAAGGGCGGCTGCCGAATCGACTGCGATCGCGACCCGCCGGTCCTCGGCGGCGGATTCGAGCATGACAACCGCTTCGGCGGCAAGCGCGGTGAGATCGACCGTCGTGTGATCGTTGGCGCCGTCCTCGCTCATCGACTGGACAACGGACAGCAGGTGGCGCGCGGCGGCGGCGATATCGCCGCCATAGGTCGCGTAATTGTTGCGCAACGGCCCATCGGCGCGCTCGACGATTCGCTCGGCGCTCTCGATGATCCGGTCGAGCGGCGAGCGAAGCGCCTCGTCCAGGGCATGGTCGAAGGCGGCGCTTCGCGCCTGGACCTGGCCGGGCGGCGGCTCGTCCTGCGTGTCGGCGGTGCCGCGGAAACCGGCGAAGCCGCCGTCGGAGGTTGTCACGACCTCCCCGGAAAGGACCAGCCTGCGGTTGCCGTCCGAGCGGCTCCTGGCGACCTGGCCAGTGAAGCTGCGGCGGCTGGCGAGCGCGTTGACCAGCGGCATCTCGCCCATGTCGTC
>NZ_JAFAVR010000032.1 GCF_019242355.1 Sphingomonas sp.
TCGTAGAGGAAGCTCTCGCGGTGGTGGGCGAGGCACCATTTGGCCATGATCGAGCCGCCGCGGCTGACGATTCCGGTGACGCGGTTGGCGGCGAGCGGGACGTAGGGCAGGCGAACGCCGGCGTGGATGGTGAAATAGTCGACGCCCTGCTCGGCCTGCTCGATGAGCGTGTCGCGATAGACGTCCCAGGTCAGGTCCTCGGCGATGCCGCCGACCTTCTCCAGCGCCTGGTAGATGGGGACGGTGCCGATCGGCACGGGCGAGTTGCGGACGATCCATTCGCGCGTGTCGTGGATGTTGCGGCCGGTCGAAAGGTCCATGACCGTATCGGCGCCCCAGCGGATCGCCCACACCATCTTGTCGACTTCGGACGCGACGTCGGAAGCGACGGCGCTGTTGCCGATATTGGCGTTGATCTTGACCAGGAAGTTGCGGCCGATCGCCATCGGCTCGGACTCGGGGTGGTTGATGTTGTTGGGGATGATGGCGCGGCCGCGGGCGATCTCCTCACGGACGAACTCGGGGGTGACGAAGTCGGGGATTGCAGCGCCGAAGCTTTCGCCGTCGCGCTGCGCATTGAGCGCGGCTTCCCGGCCGAGGTTTTCGCGGGCGGCAACGTACTCCATCTCGGGCGTGACGATGCCGCGGCGGGCGTAATGCATCTGCGTGACGTTGGCGCCGGGCTTGGCGCGGAGCACCTTCTTGCGGACATTGGGGAAGGGCTGGACGCCGCCGGACCGATCCGGGCCAAGCTGGCCGTTGTCCTCGGGGCGGGTCTCGCGCTGCTGCACTTCCTCGACATCGCCGCGGGCGCGGATCCAGTCGCGGCGAAGCTCGGGCAGGCCGGCCATTATGTCGATGCGGGTGGCAGGGTCGGTGTAGGGGCCGCTGGTGTCGTAGAGGATGACGGGCGGCTCGCCCGACGACGGCTCGAGGTCGACGGCGCGCATTGCGACCTTCAAATCGCCGACGTGAATCTTGCGCGATCCGCGGATCGGACCGGTGGTCACGCGCAGCTGCGCTGCGGCCCCTCCACCATGCTGCGCATGGTTCCCCTCCCCGTTCCGGGGCGGATAAAGCTCGGTGCGAGCGGGAACGTCTGCCATGTCTTGCCTCCCTACGCCGGTGTCAGCCGGATCAGGTTCAACGGGTCTCGGCCGAATACCGACTCTCAGCCCAATCGGGCTCCCCGGGAAGACAAGGCCTTAGGCGCGAGGCGAGCCCCGCGCCAGCGAAAGCGAGGCCTTAGCGGCCCTGGCCGGCCGCCTGGGCCTCGGCAGCCGAGACGACGCCATCGTGGTTGGTGTCGGCCGCGTCGAACTGGACGAGGGTGCCGTTGCGATATTCCTCGGCGGAGATGACGCCGTCATGGTTAGTGTCGAGCTGGGCGACACGGGCGTCGACCTTGGCCGGATCGACCGACAGCTTCTGCTGCGCCTGGAACTCGGCGAGGCTGATCGAGCCGTTGTGGTTGGTGTCGATCTTGTCGAACACGGTCTTCAACTGCTGGTTCATTTCGGTCTGGGCCTCGGTCACCCGGCGGGTCATTGCGGCCTGGACCTCGGCCTTGGACAGCTTGCCGTCATGGTTCGCGTCGAGGTCCTTGAACTCGGTGTCGAGCTGCTGCGAAACCTGGGCGCGGGTGACCTGCTGCGGCGCCGCCGGAGCAGCGGCGGTCGGCGCGGCGGCCTGGGCGAATGCCGCCGAAGCGGTGGCGACGGAAAGTACGCCGCCGATGCCGGCAAGCCGGCGCAGATTGATAATCGTCATTGATGGTTCTCCTGTAAGGCGGGCGCCCCCTGGCCCCGATGATTCCGGCGCCTTGTTCGCTGTCCCACATTGCTACGCCATGAACCCGGCGGGCGGACTCGCTTGCGCTCGGGCGCTGAGCGGCTATGCGAATAGCCGCAATGCAACCACTTAGCCATCTCGACCGGGTCGAGGCCGAGAGCATCCACATCATTCGCGAGACCGTCGCCGAGACGTCGCGGCCCGTGATGCTTTATTCGATGGGCAAGGACAGCGCCGTCATGCTGCACCTTGCGCGCAAGGCCTTCTATCCCGGCCCGCTGCCGTTCCCGCTGCTTCATGTCGATACGACGTGGAAGTTCAGGGACATGTACGCCAATCGCGACGCGGTCGCCGCGCATGAGGGCACCGAACTGCTCATCTGGCGCAACCCCGAGGCGCAGGCGCAGGACATCAACCCCTTCGACCACGGCCCTCTCCACACCGACATGTGGAAGACGCAGGGCCTTCGGCAGGCGCTCGACCATTACCAGTTCGACGCGGCCTTCGGCGGCGCCCGGCGCGACGAGGAGAAAAGCCGCGCCAAGGAACGCATCTTCAGCTTCCGCGACCGAAACCACCGCTGGGACCCGAAGCGCCAGCGGCCGGAGCTGTGGGCGCTCTACAATGCGCGGGTCGCGCAGGGCGAGAGCATGCGGGTGTTCCCGCTGTCCAACTGGACCGAGCTCGACGTCTGGCAATATATTGCCCGCGAGAAGATCGACCTGGTGCCGCTCTACTTCGCGGCCGAGCGGCCGACCGTCGAGCGCGACGGCCTGATCCTGATGGTGGACGACGAGCGGATGCGGCTCGCCGAGGGCGAGACGGTGCAGATGCGCACGGTCCGGTTCCGGACGCTGGGCTGCTATCCGCTGTCGGGGGCGATCGAGAGCAGTGCGACAACCCTCGACGAGGTGATCGCCGAAATGATGGAATCGAAGGCTTCCGAGCGGCAGGGCCGGGCGATCGACCGCGAGGGCGGCAGCACAGCCATGGAACGCAAGAAGCAGGAGGGCTACTTTTGAGCGACCTTCTTCGCTTCATCACCTGCGGCAGCGTCGACGACGGCAAGTCGACGCTGATCGGACGATTGCTCTACGACACCAAGCAGGTGCCGTCGGACCAGCTCGAGGCTCTCGAGGCCGACAGCCGCAAGCATGGGACCCAAGGGGCGGCGCTGGACCTCGCGCTGCTCGTCGACGGGCTTGCCGCCGAGCGCGAGCAGGGCATCACCATCGACGTTTCCTACCGCTATTTCTCGACTCCGCAGCGCAGCTTCATCGTCGGCGACGCGCCGGGACATGAACAATATACGCGCAACATGGTCACCGGCGCCTCGACCGCGGACGCGGCGGTGGTGCTGATCGATGCCCGCAAGGGCGTGCTGACCCAGACGCGGCGGCACAGCTTCATCGCCAAGCTGATGGGAGTCCGGCAGATCGCGCTGGCCGTGACCAAGATGGACCTCGTCGATTTCGACGAAGCGGCCTTCGAGGCGATCTGCAGCGATTACCGGACCTTTGCCGCCGAGATCGGCATCGACCAGTGGCATCCCATCCCGTTGTCCGGAGTGACCGGCGAGAATGTCGCCCGCCGCGGCGAAGCAATGCCCTGGTACCCGGGGCCGACCCTGCTCGAATGGCTCGAGACGGTGCCGGTGGACGCGGTCGCGGACGCCGAGAAGCCGTTCCGGATGCCGGTGCAGTGGGTCAATCGACCGAACCGCGATTTTCGCGGCTTTGCGGGTCAGGTCTGCTCCGGCCGCATCGCCGCTGGTGCAGAGGTGCGGCTGCTGCCGTCCGGGCGAACGACGCGGATCGCGCGGATCGTCACCGCCGAAGGGGATCGCGACGAGGCGGTCGCCGGCCAGTCGCTGACCCTGACCTTCACCGAGGAACTCGACTGCTCGCGCGGCGACGTCATCGCCGCTGCCGGTGTGCCGCCCCAGGCCGCCGACCAGTTCGAAGCGACGGTCGTGTGGATGGCGGACGAGGAGCTCGTTCCCGGCCGGAGCTACTGGCTGAAACTTGGCACGCAGACGGTCGCGGCGACGGTCCAGCAGCCCAAGTACGAGATCAACGTCAACACGCTCGAGCACCTTGCGGCGCCGACGCTGCAGCTCAACTCGATCGCTGTCGCGGAGATCGCGACGGATCGCGAGATGGTGTTCGAGCCCTATGACGCGGAAGGGTCGAGCCCCAACCGAGTGCTCGGCAGCTTCATCCTCATCGACCGGATGAGCAATGCGACGGTCGCCTGCGGGATGCTCCACTTCGCGCTGAGGCGGTCGCTGAACGTCCATCGCCAGCATCTCGACGTGAGCCGCGAGAGCCACGCCTCGCTGAAGGGCCAGAAGCCGGCGGTGCTGTGGTTCACCGGCCTTTCGGGCGCCGGCAAGTCGACCATTGCCAACCTCGTCGAGAAGAAATTGTGCGCGCGCGGGCGGCACACCTTCCTGCTCGACGGCGACAATGTCCGCCACGGCCTCAACCGCGACCTCGGCTTTACCGAGACCGACCGGATCGAGAACATCCGCCGCGTCGGCGAGGTCGCTCGCCTGATGACCGACGCGGGGCTGATCGTCCTGACCGCCTTCATCTCGCCGTTCCGCGCCGAGCGCGAGATGGTCCGCAAGATGATGCCGGAGGGCGAGTTCATCGAAATCTTCATCGACACGCCGCTCACCGACGCGGAGAAGCGCGACGTCAAGGGCCTCTATGCCAAGGCGCGCGCGGGTGAGATCGCCAATTTCACCGGCATCGACAGCCCGTACGAGGCGCCCGAGACGCCCGAAATCCGAATCGACACGATGGCGATGAGCGCGGAGGACGCGGCGGACCTGATCGTCGGGAAAATCATCGATCGACGCTGATCCGTACCGGTGAGAGCCGGGCCGATACGGGTGTGCAACTAAACCCGGCCGCAAGCGGTTACGGCAGTCATGAGACACCTCCTGATCGCCGCTGCCGCCGTCCTTCCCGCCTGGAGCGCCGCCGCCGCGCAGGATGTCCAGTACCCCGCGCCGCCTGCCACTGCGGCGGACAGCGACGCGACGCGAGTGCGGGTCGGGATCGGGGCGCAGCTGCAGCCCCGATATGTGGGCGCGGACGGAACCAGCGTCGGCCCGCTGTTCCACGTCAACATCGCACGCCATGGGCACGAGTTCGCGTTCACCGCGCCGGACCAGAGCCCAGGATTCGAGCTGGCGTCGAGCGGCGGCTTCTCCGTGGGGCCAGTCGTCAACCTGACGGGCCGCCGCAAGGAGTCCGACGTCGGCGCCCTCGTCGGCAATGTATCGCGAACCGTCGAGGTCGGCGGTTTTGCGCAGTACCAGGCGGGCGATTCCTGGCGGCTGCGCGCGGAGCTGCGCAAGGGCATCAACGGGCATGACGGGCTGGTCGGCGAAGTCAGCGCGGACAAGATCTGGCGCGACGGCGACCGCTACGTGTTTTCGATCGGGCCGCGGGTCCTGTTTTCCGATGCGCGATACCAGCGCGCCTATTTCGGGGTCAGCCCGGCGGCGTCCCTCGCTTCCGGCCTGCCGGTGCATGATCCCGGCGGTGGCGTGCATGCCGTGGGCGTCGCAAGCGGGATCACCTATGCGCTCGACAGCCGCTGGGGCCTGTTCGGCTATGCGCGCTACGAGCGGCTGGTCGGGGATGCGGCCAGGTCGCCGATCGTGCGCGATTACGGTTCACGCAACCAGCTGTCGGGTGGCCTTGGCGTGAACTACACCTTCACGATGCGGTAGTCCGCAGCGCGGTCAGTCGCCGGCGCCGGCGTCCGACGTGAAATATTTGTCGTACTTGCCTTCTTCGCCCTTGTGCTCATCGGCGTCGGCCGGGCTGTCCTTCTTGCGGGTGATGTTCGGCCATTGCGCGGAGAAGGTGGAATTGAGCTCAAGCCATTTTTCCTGCCCGCTCTCGGTATCGGGAAGGATCGCCTCGGCCGGGCATTCCGGCTCGCACACGCCGCAGTCGATGCATTCATTCGGGTTGATGACGAGCATCGTCTCGCCTTCGTAGAAGCAGTCGACGGGGCAGACCTCGACGCAGTCCATGTACTTGCAGCGGATGCAGGCGTCGGTGACGACATAGGTCATGTGATCTTCGCTCCGTTTGGGTGGCTGCTATGTCGCGCCGCCAGCGCCGTCAATTCCCAGCTCTTCGTAGCAGGCGCGCGCTTCGCTCGCCGGGCCGCGGCGGTGAGGCAAGGCAAGGACCCGCAGGATCCGGACGCGGTCGTGGAGCGGCAAAGCGATGACGGAGCCGACGCGGACCTCCTCGCTCGGCTTTTCGATGCGCTTGCCGTCGACGCGGACCCGGCCCTCGGCGATCAGCGACTGGGCGAGGGTGCGGCTCCTCACCAGCCGGATGCAGTGGAGATAGCGGTCGACGCGCATCCCTAGCGCTTGAGCTTGGCCAGCTCGGAGAAAGCGTGGGACTTGCGAGAGGGCGGGCGGGGCCGTTCGTGGCGGCGGCCGCGCCATTTCCAGGCGTCGCCGGCGCGGGTGAAGCCGACTTCCGACATGAGAGCCGCGATGGCGTCCTCGTCCAGGCCGACGGAGGTTGCGAGCTCGGCGTCCACGGGATCATCGCCGCCGGCGGAGCGCACCTTGCGGGCGTGGCTGGCGAGGCGGTCGGCGAGGTCGATGCGGATCCAGCGGCGGCCGAGCCGGCGATAGGCGAGTGGAGCGCCGCGCGGGTCGGCTTCGGGACCGAGCATTGCGGCCCCGGCGGCGGGGAGGGCGGGCATCGGCTGGCCGGAGCGGACCGCGAGCAGTGCGGCGCGCCATTGCTGCGCGGCGGGCTTGAGCAGCGCTTGAAGGAAGACGTCGAGCGGACCGAGACGGATGCGAAGCGCGTGGAGCGCCTGGCGATCCACCTGCTCGAGGTGGGAGATCGGGCCGAGCATCGCCTTGCGCGGCAGGGCTCCGCCGGCATCCGCAAGCATCGCCGCGACGGCGCGGACGCCGGGCGAGCTTGCCGGGTCGGTGGCTGCAGCGGCGAGGCGCTTCAGCGGACGGAGGTTGGCGTCGACCTGGGCGTCCAACCAGCGCTCGAGGCGTTCGCGCAGGGCGGCGCGGCTCTGCGCGGAGAGACGGTCGAGAGGGCGGGCAGTGCGGATCGCGGGCTCCAGAAGAGAGCGACCGGGCGCCAGTCGGGCGAGGACCTGGCCCTCCCACCCGACGGCCAGGCCGCCCTTGTCGTCGGCGATGAGGGAGAAAATCGTGTCCGGCGCCTCGACCAGGGTCGCGGCGCGGCGGTCGAGCTCTTCGCCGAGGCGGCGCTCGGCCGCTGCCAGGAGCAGGCGCTTGTCGGCGAGGCGGGCATTGGGATCGACGCGGAAGTCGAAGCCGGCGAGGTGGCCGATCGGTTCCGGCCCGACACTGACCTCGCCGTCGGCAGCGACGGTGACCGGCAAGGCATCCGCCCCGCGCGAGCCGATGTCGCGGACGAGGACGGCGGTGCGGCGGTCGACGAAACGCTGGGTCAGCGCCGAGTGGAGCGCGTCGCTAAGCCGCGATTCGACCTCGCGGGTGCGGTCCGCCCACTTCGCCGGCTCCCTCAGCCAGTCGGAGCGATGGGCGATATAGGCCCAGCTTCGGACACCGGCGAGGCGGTCCGCGAGGGCTTCGATATCGCCGGCGACATTGTCGAGCCGAGCGACCTCGGCGGCGAACCATTCGTGCGGCACGTGGCCGCCCTCGCCGATGTAGCTGAACAGGCGGCGGACCATGCGCGCGTGGTGCATCGGCCCGACCTTGCGAAAATCGGGAAGGCCGCAGACTGCCCACAAGCGGCGCGCATGGACGCCGCGGCGGCCCGCAATGGAGGGATCCTCGGCAATGAGCTTGAGGACGGCGAGATCGATAGCGTTCGGGGCGGCGCGCAGGAGCGGGTCGTCGCTCTTGCGCTCGAGGCTGGCGATCAGTGCGCGGACGTCGGTGAAGTCGAGATCGGCGTTGCGCCAGTAAACGGAGTCGAGCGGGCGAAAGCGGTGCTCCTCGATCGCCGTGATTTCCTCGTCGGTGAACTCGGCGTTGGCGCTGCCGAGGCCGAGGGCGCCGAAGGTGCCGTCACGCTGGTGGCGGCCGGCGCGGCCGGCGATCTGCGCCATTTCCGCAATGGACAGGCGGCGCTCGCGACGGCCGTCGAACTTCTCGAGGCCGGCGAAGGCGACGTGCGCGACGTCCATGTTGAGGCCCATGCCGATGGCGTCGGTGGCGACCAGGTAATCGACCTCGCCGCGCTGGAACATCGCGACCTGAGCGTTGCGGGTGGCGGGCGAAAGCGCGCCCATGACAACCGCGGCGCCGCCCCGGAAGCGGCGCAGCATTTCGGCGAGCGCATAGACCTGCTCGGCGGAGAAGGCGACGACCGCAGAGCGTGGCGGAAGGCGGGACAGCTTGACGTTGCCCGCGTAGCGCAAGGTTGAGAAGCGCGGGCGACTGACGATTTCGGCTTGCGGCAGCAACTCGCGCACGATCGGCTTCAACGTTTCCGAGCCGAGAATGAGGGTTTCTTCGCGTCCGCGCGCGCGAAGCATTCGGTCGGTGAAGACATGCCCCCGTTCGGGATCGATTCCAAGCTGCGCTTCATCGATCGCGGCAAAGGCGAAGTCACGCTGCAGCTCGCCCTGCTCATCCGGTTC
>NZ_JAFAVR010000014.1 GCF_019242355.1 Sphingomonas sp.
GATCTGCAGCTCCAGGTCGTCTTCCATTCGCAAATGGCCGCCGAGGCCGGCCAGTTCACGCTCGACGACGTCATCGACCGCATCTGTGACAAGCTCGAGCGCCGCCACCCGCATATCTTTGGCGAAGCGGCGCACAGTCCGGGATGGGAGAATTTGAAGGCGGATGAGCGCCGGCAGCATGAGGACCAGAGCGCGCTGGCCGGCGTGGCCCTGGCGCTTCCCGCGCTTGAGCGTGCCGTCAAGCTGCAGCGGCGCGCCGCGCGCGTCGGGTTTGACTGGCCAGACGCCTCTGGCCCCCGTGCAAAGATCGACGAGGAACTCGCGGAGCTGGACGCCGAAAGCGATCGGGAGCGTCAGACCGAAGAGATCGGCGATCTACTGTTCGCCATAGTGAACCTCGCACGACATCTGAAGATCGCCCCTGAAGCCGCGCTGCGCGATGCCAATACCAAGTTCGAGCGGCGTTTTCGAGCGATCGAGGCGGTTCCGGAATTCGCGGACATGTCGCTATCGCAGAAGGAAGGCCTCTGGGTTGCTGCCAAAGCGACTCAAGCGGACTCCAAGGCCTGAAACCGCGCCCAATTATCGGGTGAAAGCCGAACGGACAGCGCGAGCTGGTCGCCCTCCACGTGCTGGTCGATCACGTCGCCGCGGCTGTGCAGCCAGGCGATCCTGCCGCCGTCGATTGCGGCAATCCGGACATGATGCACCTCTTCGCCGCTGCGTAGCCTGCCGGCAATGAGGTCGCGAAGTCTGTCCAGTCCCTCGCCCGTCAATGCCGACACCGGAACAACATCGTCGCGGCGATGCGCTTCCCCGCCCAGCTGGCTCCGCTCCTCGGGCGACAGCAGGTCGACCTTGTTCCACGCTTCGAGTCGCGGCGGCGCCCCCTCCTCCGCCATGCCAAGCGACTGTAGAACGTCCTCGACGTCATCGCGCTGCGCCTCGCGATCGGGGTGCGCCATGTTGCGGACATGGACAAGAAGGTCGGCCGAGCGCACCTCCTCCAGCGTTGCCCGGAACGCCGCAATCAGTTCGGTCGGCAGGTCTGAGACGAAGCCGACGGTATCCGACAGAATGGCCTTGTCGAATCCGGGCAGGTCGATGTCGCGCATGGTCGGATCGAGAGTCGCGAAAAGAAGGTCTTTCGCGAACACAGCTTCGCCCGTTAGGTGATTGAATAAAGTGGACTTTCCCGCATTGGTATAGCCGACAAGCGCAATCACCGGCCAGGGTGCGCGCTGGCGGCGCTCGCGGTGCAGTGCGCGGGTTCGCTTCACCTGGTCGAGCTCGCGGCGAATGCGGGCCATGCGGTCGCGGATCAACCGCCGGTCAGCCTCGATCTGGGTCTCGCCCGGACCGCCAAGGAATCCGAACCCGCCGCGCTGCCGTTCGAGGTGGGTCCAGCTTCGGACCAGTCGCCCTGCCTGGTAGTCGAGGTGCGCGAGCTCGACCTGCAGCCGGCCTTCCGCTGTCACTGCCCGCTCGCCGAAGATCTCGAGGATCAGGCCGGTTCGATCGATGACCTTGGCGCCGGCCTCTTCTTCCAGATTCTTCTGTTGGATAGGCGCGAGCGCCGCATCGACGATGAGCAGGCGGGCGTCATTCTCCTTGGCCAGGCCGGCGATCTCCTCGACCTGGCCCTTGCCGAGCAGGGTCGCCGGGCGAACGGTCCTCACCCGGAAGGCACGCGCGGCGACGACCTGGATGCCGATCGCCTCGGCCAGCCCGCGTGCCTCCTCCAGCCTCGCCTCGGCAGAGCGTCGCGACGGCTCGCGCGCCAGCTCGGGTACGACCATGACGGCGCGTTCGCCGCGCGCAACCTCGATCGCGCCATTGCCGTCGTAAGTGGTCATTCAGGCTCCGCGTCGTCTGCTGTTTCCGCCGGCCCAAGCTCCAGCGCCTCCTCCGGCTGCAGGGTCGACAAGGCATGCTTGTAGACCAGTTGGACGTGCCGGCCGCGCTCGAGCAACACCGAGAACTGGTCGAAGGACGTCACCGAGCCCTGCAACATCACGCCATTCACAAGGAACATGGTCATCGGGACGCGTTCGCGGACCGCGGCGGCGAGAAAGTGATCCTGAAGCGAGGTCCTTCCGGCTGTCCCCTCGCCGCCCGCGCTCGGCGCCTGAAAGTCCGGCGGCCGCTCGGACGGCATGACGGTCGAGATCGAATGCTTGTAGACTAGCTGCGACGTGCCTTCGCGGCGCAGAAGCAGCGAAAACGCGTCGAACCAGGTGACCACGCCCTGCAGCTTCACGCCCTTCACCAGGAAGATCGTGACCGGCAGCCGAGCGCGGCGGACGCTGTTGAGGAAATGATCCTGCAGGCTCAAAGTTCGCCCGGCCACCGACCTTTAAGCTCCTATTCCTCTTCACCCTCGCGTTTGTCGCCGATGCCCAGCGCCTTCAGCTTCCGATGCAGGGCCGACCGCTCCATGCCGATGAACGACGCGGTGCGGGAGATGTTGCCGGAAAACCGGCGAATCTGGATTTTCAGATATTCACGCTCGAACGATTCCCGGGCTTCGCGAAGCGGACTGCCCATGATGGCCATGGCGGTGGTCGATCCCGCCTGCGCGCCCGGGTTATCAAGCACTTCTGGCGGCAGCAGGTCGGCGTCGATGCACGAGACGCGCTCGCCCGGCGCCAGGATTACCGTCCTCTCGATGATGTTCCTGAGCTGGCGCACATTGCCCGGCCAGTCGTGGGCCTGAAGCGCGGCCATCGCCTCCTCCGAAATGCTCGGGGTGGGGATTCGACGCTCGGTCGCGAAGCGCGCAAGGAAATGGTTGGCGAGCTCGGGAATGTCCTCCCGTCGCTCTCGCAGCGGCGGCAGTCGTACAGGGACGACGTTGAGCCGGTAATACAAGTCCTCGCGAAATCGCCCCGCAGCGATTTCGTCCTGCAGGTTGCGCGCGGTCGCCGAAAGCACCCGGACGTCGACCTTCACGGACCGCTGGCCGCCGACCCTATGGTAGCTCTGGTCGGTGAGGACGCGCAGAATCTTGGCCTGGGTCGTCAGCGGCATGTCGGCAATTTCGTCGAGGAACAGGGTCCCGCCATGCGCCTGCTCGAGCAGGCCGGGACGGATATTGCCGTCCTCCTCAGTCCCAAACAGCTCCTCCTCGACGCGGTCAGGGCTCATC
>NZ_JAFAVR010000141.1 GCF_019242355.1 Sphingomonas sp.
GGTTCTTTCAAGAAGGTCGGCAGCGACTTCCAGGGCGAGATCGTCACCCTGAGCCTCCAGACCAAGGGCGTCCGGATCGTGCCGGAAACCAACCGCTCCAACGACAACGCTCCCAGCCACCGCGTGTATGTGGGCCGGGCCGAGATCGGCGCCGCCTGGTCGAAGCGCTCCAACGAGGGCCGCGACTATCTCTCGCTCAAGCTCGACGATCCGTCCTTCAACGCGCCGATCTTTGCCAACCTGTTCGATGACGAGGACGGCGAAGGCTACACCCTCATCTGGTCGCGCCCCAGCAAGCGCAACGGCGACTGAGTCGGATCTCCCCGATGCCCCGCCCGGGTCTCCTGGGCGGGGCTTTCGCGTAGCCCAGCAGCTCTACGGCCTCCCTGCACGAGATGACAGCCATGTTGAGCGGAAAGCGAATCCTCGTCGCTGAGGACAATGATTGGATCGCCGCAGAACTCGTCCGGATGATCGCCGATCATCGCGGGACCGCTCTCGGGCCCGCCCGGACGAACGTCGAAGCTCTCGCCCTGCTCGACGAACATCCGGACGGGGCGATCCTCGACGGCAATCTCCTCGACGGCCCCGTCACGCCCGTTGCGCGCGCCCTGTGCGACAAATCCGTTCCGCTGGTGGTGTTCACGGGCCTGGGCCTTCCCGCCGATTTGCAGCGATCGCATCCGGACATCCCGGTAATCCTCAAACCATCACCCTATGAGACTGTCATTCACGCCATCGCCGAACGCGTGCGGGCATGTCCTCCTCCGGGCGCCCGCGCCGAAAACATGCCCGGGATAGGCCTAGTCTCGCCGCTGCGGCTCGCAGAGGAGTGCTTTCCGGCGGCCGAATCAGTCGGCTCGGATTTCTGCCTAAACGACCCTACCGGACACCGGAATCAGGGTCATCAGCGTCGTTGAACCGTCCGATAACGACTATTATAGTCGTTTTCCTGGTGCGCGTAGATCGACTGTCGGAGGTGATCATGGATGATCACCGGCCGACAAGTTCGGGCGGCGCGAGCCTTGCTGAATTGGAAGCAGGAAATGCTCGCCGAGAAAGCCCTCGTGGCGCTGACCGCGCTCAAACGCATGGAGTCCGAACGCGGCCTCCCGGTGCACGAGGGAACGCGCGATCAGGTCCGCCGGGCGCTCGAAGCCGTTGGCATCCTGTTCGTTGAGTCAGATCGTGGGCGCGGTGTCATGCTTCTCAACGAGCCGCCCGCTGCCCCTGCGCGCCGAGCATCGCGCGTTCGAACCTGAACGTTGCTACCCTCGCAGAACATGGACACCGACCGACCTCGATGGATTCGCGCTTGATGCAAACGCCACCGCTCGACCCCTTTGTCGCAGACGCCGCGCCAACCGACGGCATCCTCACGGGCTACGATGAGCAGCACCTCGTCACCTATCTGCGTCTGCTCGACGCCGACACTGAAGGCGCGGACTGGCAGGAAGTGGCGAAGCTCGTATTGCACATCGATCCCGCATCCGAGCCAGCCCGGGCTCGGCGTGCCTGGGAAACGCATTTGGCGCGCGCCCACTGGATGACGGAGCACGGCTACCGCCACCTTCTGCGCGGTGGCGCCCCCCACTGAGTTTGGTTCCTTGCCGCGGCGGCAACGCCCGTTGCGAAACCCGCCCGTAGCGATTCCAGCTCCGGCAATCGAATCTTCCATCAGACGCCGACGAGCGTGTCGAATGGAGGAGTGATAGTTCATGCCTCGTGCCGAGTGGCGTTCGCCGGCAGCCTATGAGGACCTGCGTTCGCTAGATGCGCCTGGGTTTGCTTGGGAATTTCTCAGCCGCAATCCCGCCTTCGAGCATGATCGTAAAAGGCTCGAACTGGCCGGTGAGAATGGTCCTCTCAGCGCCGATGACCTAAACGCCTTCGCACGGCGCTGGGGGGTGCGATTTCGCGAAGCCCGCGCACGGCGGAGGTGTTCGCCACCCGCTATGGACGGCAGCGTGCTTGCCGAGTGTGGTCCCTCTGACCCGGCTCCCGCCCGATCCCACCGATCCAAACCAGCGCGCTGACGCCTCATCTCTCGGTCCCGCCCTTGCCGAAGCGGGGCCTGAGCGCCTGATCGAACGGCGCGGACATCTGTTCCGCCTGCATGTCGTCGAGACCCTGGAGGGTCATGCGCCTTGCGTCGTCCTGCCGCTCGACCGCCTTTTCGAGGTCCGCGCCAACTCGGCGCTTCGCCTCTGGCGCGCTCTGGCCGGGCGCGCTCCCGGCGCGAATCCGGCGGCGCTGTCGCGGGCACGCCGAGATAGACTCCTGCTCGCCCTGCGTGCGCTCGACGGTCGGCTCGATAAGGCAAGCTACCGCGAGATCGCAGAAGTCCTCTTCGCCCTTGGCGGCCTCACGAGCCGCGCCTGGCAGACGCACGATCTTCGCGATCGCACGATCCGCCTGGTCCGGTACGGCTTCAGCCTGATGGAAGGCGGCTATTTCCGGCTGCTGCTGCATCCCTACCGTGGCCGGCGATAGCGCCGGGGTGGCGATCTGACCACCCTTCGACATCACCATCCCCCTGAGCCAAACCTATCCGCCACCGTGATCGCCGAGCCGCCGCCATTCGGCTGCCCCTGACACGATCACGGAGATATCCCATGTCCACCAATCTCGCAGGCTTGCCGCCGCGCTACCTGCGCACGCCCGAGGCCTCCCGCTTCGTCGGCCTCTCCATCCGCACACTCGAGAAGCACCGCATCTACGGCACCGGCCCGCGCTATTCCAAGCTCGGTGGCCGCGTCGTCTATCGCGTCGAGGACCTGCAGGCGTGGGTCGACGCCGCCGCCAAGGCGTCGACGTCCGATCCCGGCAAAGTCGTTGTGCTGCCCGCGCGCCGCCACACCGCCGCTGAACTTGAACAAGCCCGCCAGCCGCGCCGCTGACGCCATCCATGATGGCGCGCCACCGCACACGCTCCGAACGCGAGCAGCTCGAATTGTTTCGGGCGCTGCCGGGCGACCTCGCGCCACGCGATGCGCAGGACCTCATGGCCTATCCGTTCTTCTCGCTCGCGAAGACGCACCGCACGACACCGATCGACTACCGGATGAACGACATCGCCATCCGCGTCGAAGCCGTTCCCGAGCATGGCATGGCCACCATCTGGGACGCCGATGTCCTGATCTGGGCCGCATCGCAAATCGTCCAGGCGCGCGATTCCGGTGTGCGCACATCGCGCCTGATGGCCGCCACCCCGTACGAGATTCTGACGTTCATCGGCCGCGGCACCAGCGCGCGCGACTATCATCGCCTGAAGGCCGCGTTCGACCGCTTGCAGTCCACCACGGTCGCCACCTCGCTGCGCCAGGCGAGCGAGCGGCGCATGCACCGCTTCTCCTGGATCAACGAGTGGACCGAGCACGCGGACGCACACGGTAACGCCGCCGGCGTCGATCTCATCGTGCCGGACTGGTTCTATCGCGCCGTCCTTGACGACGCGCTCGTGCTGACGATCGACCGCGCATATTTCGCGCTGACGGGCGGACTGGAGCGCTGGCTCTACCGCCTCGTACGCAAGCACGCCGGCAAGCAGCCGGCAGGCTGGCGGTTCGATTTCCGACATCTTCATGCCAAGTCGGCGAGCCTTTCGCCGTTCAAGCGCTTCGCCTTCGAACTGCGCGACATCGCGCGCCGCCAGCCCTTGCCAGGCTATCGCCTCGGCGTCGATCGCGCGAGCGGCGGTCGCGAGCTGCTCGTCTTCGTCAGCACCGCTTCCTTGTCCACAGGGTCCTGTGGACAAGCTGTGGACGCGGTCGTGCTATCCGGAACCGCGAGACACGTGCCATCAGGAACCGCATCCTCGTGCTATCAGGAACCGGAAACTGCATTTTCGTCAGGCCAATCAGATGCTTCCGCGCCGCCTAACTTAGAATCTAACGAAGAATCTAACTCTTCTGTAGTTGGCGGCGCGCTCGGCCGTGGAAAAGCCGGGAAGGAGGAGCGGCGGTGATCGTCGCGCTCCTCAACCAGAAAGGCGGCGTCGGCAAGACAACGCTCGCCCTGCACCTGGCCGGCGCCTGGGCGGCCCAAGGAAAACGCGTCACGGTCATCGACGCCGATCCGCAAGGATCGGCCCTCGACTGGTCCGCGCAGCGCGCCAAGGAGGCCGTGCCGCGTCTCTTCGGCGTGATCGGCCTAGCGCGCGACACCCTCCACCGGGAAGCGCCGGAGCTCGCCCGCGACGCCGACCACGTGGTCATCGATGGGCCGCCGCGCGTCGCTGGCCTGCTGCGCTCGGCCTTGCTCGCCGCCGACCTCGTACTGATCCCCGCGCAACCGTCTCCCTTTGACGGCTGGGGCTCCGCCGAGATGCTGAAGCTGCTACAGGAAGCGCGCATCTTCCGCCCGCAGCTTGTCGCGCGTTTCGTGCTCAACCGCTGCGCGGCGCGCACAGTGATCGCCCGCGAAACCGCCGACGGCCTCGCCGATCACGATCCGCCCGTGCTCACCTCTCGTATCGGCCAGCGCGTCGCTTTCGCGGACTCCGCGCGCACCGGACGCCTCGTCTTCGACGTCGATGCGGCATGCCGCGCCGCGCGCGAGGTCTCCGCCCTGGCCGCGGAAGTCGATCGGGTGATGCGATGAGCGCGCGCCCGTCAAATCGCCGCTTTGCCGCTCGGCCGGCCGATCCCGATGCGTGGGTCCGCACGCCCGAGCCTTCGGCTGCGCCGCCCGGCACAGGCGATCTCTACACCGCCCGGCTCACCATCGATGTGACGCCGGAGCTGCGGGGCCGGATCAAGATCACGGCCTTCCAGCGCGGCCAGACCGTCGCGGACATGCTGCGCGACCTGCTCGCCCGCGAATTCCCCGCAATCGATGGAGGACAGACATGATGGCGAACCCCGCCTTCACGCAGGCAGCGCCGTGTTCGCCCGACGCCCTCACGGCCGTCGAACTCACCTGGCTCGAAAAGCGCGTCGAGCACTGGATCAGGTTCGGCCGCGATGTCGGCGAGACGATCATCGACCGCCGCCGCCGCGTTCTCACCTTCTCGCCGAACACGATTTTCGCCTTCGTTCGCTGGGCTGCCAACGATTACGGCACCGTCGTCTCGCGCATCGACATCGTGCGCGCGGTCGCGCCGGGCGAAGCCTATCAGACACTGCCTTTCGTCCGTCCCGGCGGCGAGATCCTGCTGCGCATCAGCGGCTGGCCCAAGGTCGAACGTGTGTTCGCGGCGATCGACGCTGTCGAGGCGCTCGGCATCGATCCGGCCGACGCGGCGCCCGACCATTGGCGGCACGTCCATAATCGCCTCGGCGCCGGATACGAGCCGCATCCCTACAGCCGTGACCAGCATCGCGCCTGGCTCCTGCGGCGGAGCGTGCTGTCATGACGCGCTTCGGCTACGTCATGACGACGTATTTCGCGCTGCTGGGATTCTGCGGCGCGGCGATCTTTCCCGTCTCGCCGAAATTCATCTGGAACGCCAGCGCCAGCGTGCCGATCGGACTCTACGTCATTCATCCCGCTGGCGCGCTGCATGTCACCGAACTCGTGGTCGTGCGGCCGCCGGCGCCGCTCGCGAGCTTCCTCGATCAGCGCCGCTACCTCGCGAAGGGCGTGCCGATGCTGAAGCGCATCCTCGCCCTGCCGGGACAGACCGTCTGCCGCACGGATCGCGCGATCACTGTCGATGGCGTCGCCATGGGCGAGGCGCTTGAGCATGACAGTCGTGGCCGGCCACTGCCCGTCTGGCAGGGCTGCCGCGTCGTCGCCGGCGATGATGTCTTCCTCATGAACTGGCAGTCCGAGGACTCCTTCGACGGCCGCTACTTCGGTCCGCTGCCCGCCAGCACCATCGTCGGCCGGGCCGATCCCCTCTGGACGCGCCAGGAGGACTGATCGTGCCGCACCACCGTCCATCGACCGCCGATCTTCCGCACTCGTCCCGCCAAGACCCTTCCTCCCTTCCGGCCGTCGTCGTCCCGATTGTCGGCGAGCCAGCCAATCGCTGTCGTCGCGCCCTCCGCATTTCGGCGTGCATCGCATTTGCGATTCTGGCAGTGCTCGGCTGCCATCCGGCCCGCGCCGAGCCCGCACAGGTTCGCTCCTCGGCGGTGGCTTCGCCTCACGCACCCTTCGCCGCTTTCGTCGCTGAAGCGGCCCAGCGCTTCGGCATTCCGGCGGCGTGGATACGTGCCGTGATGCGCGTGGAGAGCTTCGGCGACGTGCGTGCGGTCTCGTCCAGAGGCGCCATGGGCCTCATGCAGATCATGCCCGAGACCTGGGCCGGCTTGCGTCAGCGCTACGGTCTGGGCGCCGATCCGTACGATGCGCGCGACAACATTCTCGCGGGTGCGGCGTATCTCCGCGAGCTGCACGATCGGTACGGCATTCCCGGTTTCCTCGCGGCCTACAATGCCGGTCCTGCACGCTGGGAAGACCACCTCGCGACCGGGCGGCCGCTACCCGCCGAGACGCGCGCCTATCTCGTCCGTCTCGCGCCGATCGTCGGCGGACCTGCGGACGACGACACGGTCCTTCTCGCCGCCGTCGTCAAATCCTGGACCGAGGCGTCGCTTTTTCCAGTGCGCCAGAGCAGCCCTCCGGCCGACAAGACGACGACGCCTGGCACACCGTCGGCACGTCCACCCACAGGTCACCCAGCGCAGGATTGGACCGGACTTGCGCCGCAGTCCCAAGATCTGTTCGTGGCCCTGTCGAAGCGGGGTCGGCCGCAATGAACTCGGCCGGCCATCAGCGGGTCGTGGAGGGCTGCGGGAGAGGTTTGTGTAGGGCAGCCCGTCAGCACAGGAACCCAACCCACGGACGGCAAGGGAAAAGGCCGGCCCTCGGTCCGGCGCATGTGGTTGGGAAGATTGAGGAATTTGCCAACATCTCCAACATACCCTGCTGGCGCTTTTACCAAATAGTCCAAAGATTTCAAGCGTCCGAGCGCCGTCGCCACAGATCGCCCCAGGACGTCGGGCTATGACGACGCGCGATGACGACCTGCGCGTCCGGCCTGGGCGCATCCATCACGGCAATCGCGGCGGCAAGCGCCCGCAGACCTTTGTCGGCGAGGTGATGCGGGCCGCGAAGAAGGCCGGGCATGTCGGCAACAGCTTCCGATCGAGCCAGGGCCGGAGCCGGTCCCGCTTCGGCCGCGGCCGCCGGGCGGCGGTCTCGATCCGGCTGCGATCGAATGCCCGGCGCGTCGTAATGAAAGCGCGTGTCGTGCGTCACCAGGGGGCTCGCTTCCGTTCAGCGCCGCTGCCCAAGCACATCGCCTACCTCAAGCGCGAGGGCGTGACACGTGACGGCGAGGACGCGCGCATGTTCGATGCTGCGTCCGACACAGCCGATGAGCGTGCCTTCGCCGAACGGTGCGAGGATGACCGGCACCACTTCCGCTTCATCATCTCGCCCGAGGATGCGGCCAAAATCGGCGACCTCAAGACATTCACCCGCGAGCTGATGCGCGACGTCGAGAAGGATCTCGGCACCCAACTCGACTGGGTCGCGGTCGATCACTGGAACACGGATAACCCGCACATCCACGTCCTCATCCGGGGTCGCGCCGACGACGGCCGGGACCTAGTCATCAGCCGCGAATATATCAGCCGCGGCTTCCGCGATCGCGCCGCGGAGCGCGTCACGCTGGAGCTCGGACCCCGCAGCCAGCAGGAGATCCGCACGGCCCTCGAGCGCGAGGTGGAATCGGAGCGCTGGACCAGCCTCGACCGCGCATTGCGCGACATCGCGGACGACTATGGCGGCGTCGCCGACTTGAGACCCGGGCCGAACGCCGAGGATCCCGAGCTTCGTCGGCTGCTGCTCGGCCGTGCTGCCAAGCTCGAACGGCTCGGCTTGGCCGATCCGGTCGGTCCCGCCTGTTGGACGCTGAAGCCGGGGCTGGAGCAGACGCTACGCCAGCTCGGCGTCCGTGGCGACATCATCAAGACCATGCACCAGGCCATGAGCGCCGGTGGACACGAACCGGACGTGAGCACTTTCGCTCTACACGGCGAGGAGCTCTCCGAGCCGGTGTTGGGCAAGCTCGTCGAGCGCGGCCTCCACGACGAACTCAAGGGATCGGCCTATGCGATCGTCGCGGGCATCGACGGACGCACCCATCATCTCCGGTTCAACGACATCGAGTTGACCGGCGATGCGCTCGCCGGCGCCATCGTCGAGGCGCGAGCCTATGACGATGCGAACGGCCGGCGCCGCCTGTCACTCGCTACCCGTTCCGACCTTTCAATCGAGGCGCAGGTGACCGCGTCCGGCGCGACTTGGCTCGACCGCCAGCTCCTCGCCAAGGACCCGCCGCTGAGCGGCGGTGGATTCGGTGCTCAGGTCCGCGACGCCATGGAGGCGCGTGTCGATCATCTCGCCGAGGAAGGGCTCGCCCGACGGCAAGGACAGCGTGTCCTTTTCGCGCGCGATCTGCTCGCCACGCTGCGACGGCGGGAGCTGGAAGACGCCGCGGCGAAGTTGTCCGTCGAGACGGGTCTCGCCTACCAGCCAGCGACCGAAGGCGAGCATGTTTCGGGCGTCTATCGGCAGCGGGTGACGCTCGCCTCTGGCCGCTTCGCCATGATCGATGACGGGCTCGGTTTCCAGCTCGTGCCCTGGCGGCCGGCTCTGGAGAAGGAGCTTGGGCGCGAGGTGCGCGGAGTCATGATGCCCGCGGGCAACCTAGAATGGAGCCTCGGCCGAAAGCGGGGCCTCGGGCTCTAGAACCAGACCGCCGCGATCAGAAGAAGAACAATGCCGACGAAGGCAACATTCCACACAAGCGAACGGACTACAGGAACACCAGCTGCATAGAGCGGCAGGTAGACGAGCCTCGCTGAAAAGTAGAGAACGGCCCCCCACTTGCTCAGCGCGCCCTCGCGCCCGAGCAGGTGGACGAGGAGAACGGCCGCTACAAAGACCGGAAACGTTTCCAGGAAGTTTCGGAGCGCCCGTTCGAGACGCCCGGCGACACCAGTGAGCGCCGGGACTTCCGAATCCCGAGCACTGGCTGTCCACCGATATCCTCTTTGATGACTACCCGCATGCGAGGCGACGACGATCTGAACGAGACAGAACGCACAACTCGCCACCAGCATCGCAAGTTCTAGGCTCATGCACCTTTATCCATTCTTCCTATTCCTCAAGCAACCTAGCGAGGTCGGCCGCCGAGCGGCTTTCCGCCCGCGGCAGCGAAGCAAAACCGGCTTGGCGGACGTTTGGGAAACCATCCGATTTCTGCGCCAGTGTATCCAGGCTTTGGATGCGTTGTAGTTCGGGCTTGCGAACGTGGCACCCAGCGGCCTGATCTGCCGCCAATATGAATCCCACGAAGATCCTTTGGCTGCAAATCCTCGCCGTTTGCGCGACTACGCTGGGCTTTGTCTGGACAGCCACGGAATGGACGGCTTGGCAGCTCGCGTTCCAGCCACGGCTCGGCCAGCACTGGTTCACCCTGTTCGGGTGGCCGGTTTATCAGCCGCCCGCCTTCTTCTGGTGGTGGTTCGCGTACGACGCCTATGCCCACGAGATCTTCGTCACCGGCGGCTTCATCGCGGGGGCTGGTGGCGTCGCGGCCTTCATCGTGGCGGTCACCATGTCCGTGTGGCGCGCTCGAGAAGTGAAGAAGGTGACGACCTACGGCTCCGCTCGCTGGGCGGAGGCGCGCGAGATCCGCAAGACGGGGCTTCTCCATCCCGACGGCGTGCTGTTGGGCCGATGGCACGGCACCTATCTCCGCCATCATGGTCCGGAGCATGTGTTGTGCTTCGCGCCGACGCGCTCGGGCAAGGGCGTCGGTCTGGTGGTGCCGACGCTGCTCACCTGGCCGGGCTCGGCGATCGTCCATGACATCAAAGGCGAGAATTGGGGTTTGACCGCCGGCTGGCGGGCACGGTTCGGGCGAGCGCTCCTGTTCGATCCGACCAACATTCAGAGCGCCGCCTACAATCCGCTCCTCGAGGTGCGTCGCGGCGAATGGGAAGTCCGCGACGTCCAGAACATAGCGGACGTGCTCGTCGATCCCGAAGGGGCGCTGGAAAAGCGGAACCACTGGGAGAAGACCAGCCACGCGCTGCTCGTCGGCACGATCCTGCACGTCCTCTATGCCGAGACTGACAAGACCCTCGCCGGCGTCGCCAACTTTCTCTCCGACCCGAAGCGCCCCATCGAGACGACGCTCCGCGCCATGATGACGACGCCGCATCTCGGGCAAAAGGACGTGCATCCCGTCGTCGCCAGCGCGGCACGGGAGCTCTTGAACAAGAGTGAGAACGAACGATCGGGCGTCCTGTCGACGGCCATGTCGTTTCTCGGGCTCTATCGCGATCCGGTCGTTGCCGCGGTCACGCGGCGCTGCGACTGGCGGATCCGCGACCTCATCGAGGCAGATAGACCCACAACGCTCTATCTCGTCGTTCCGCCGTCCGACATCAGCCGGACCAAACCGCTGGTGCGGCTGATCCTCAACCAGATCGGCCGGCGCCTGACAGAAGAGCTGGAATCGAAACGCCGCCGGCATCGGCTGCTACTCATGCTCGACGAGTTCCCCGCGCTCGGCCGCCTCGATTTCTTCGAGTCTGCTTTGGCGTTCATGGCCGGCTACGGACTGAAGAGTTTCCTGATCGCCCAGAGCCTGAACCAAATCGAGAAAGCCTACGGGCAGAACAACTCGATCCTCGACAACTGCCATGTGCGGGTAAGCTTCGCGACCAACGACGAACGAACGGCCAAGCGCGTATCCGATGCGCTCGGCACGGCGACCGAATTACGGGCAATGAAGAACTACGCAGGGAGCCGGCTGAGCCCTTGGCTTGGGCACCTGATGATTTCCCGACAGGAGACGGCGCGGCCGCTCTTGACCGCTGGCGAAGTGATGCAGCTTCCGCCCGACGACGAACTGGTCCTGGTCTCCGGCTGCGCTCCAATTCGGGCGAAGAAAGCGCGCTATTTCGAGGACCCGGAGTTGCAGACGCGTATTCTTAAACCGCCGACATTGACCAAATCGACATCGCCGCCGATCGGGGCAGATCGTTTGACCGCGCATCAAGATGATTGGGCCGACCGGGTCGTCGAGGCGCCATCCGAGTCTGCCGCCGAGGACCCTGCCAATGCCGGCATTCGGCGCGAACCCGAATTGCCAGAGCACGAGGAGATCGTGCCGGAGCCGAAAAAGCCGGTTCACGAGTTCGATCCGATCGATGACGAGCCGGACGACGAAGTTCAGCGCCAGCGCATCATGCAGCGCGCCTCGAGAACGGTCGCGCGCCAGGTCTCGCTCGACCCCGGCGATGACATGCAGATGTGACTCCGTGCGGACCAAACATACATTTCGCCTACCGCCCGACCTCGCCACGAAACTCGCGGACTATGCAGCCCGCAAGCGCGTGCCGCAGGCGCTTGTCGTCGAGGCGGCGCTCGCCTCGCATTTGTCGCCCGACGGCGCCGATCGGCTGGAAGCTGCACTGGCCCGCCGGCTCGATCGCATGGTCCGACAGATGGAGCTTATCGAGCGCTATGTGACCATCTCCAACGAGGCCCTAGCGGTGTTCGTGCGCTTCTGGCTGACCAGTACGCCAGCGCTGCCAGACACTGCGCTGGCTGCAGCACAGGCCAAGGGGCGCGAGCGTTACGACGGGTTTATTGAAGCCCTCCGTAGGCGCCTCGCGCGCGGCCGTAAGCTTGCGGAAGAAATCAGTTGCGACATCGAAGCGACCGCGCCGCAGAGCGACCCCGAGCCCCGATAGCGGTGTCTCGTATTTCCTCTCGCGATCGAGAATCGGCCTTCGAAGTTCTCGAATATTTGGTAAGCGCGGTCCGTTTCAACTAATTCTCCACAGCTGCCGCCACAGGGGCGTTGCCGTGATCGGAACCAACAAGAGCCCCGCATTTGGTGCTTCAGGGAGATTTGGATGCCGACTGCGGCTTCGGTGCGGGCACGAGGCCAAGCGCGACCGCACGAGGAAGGCTGTCGACCACGTCCCAAGCCGCCGCGCGACCTTCCCATCGACTGACGCTGGTTCCTCGTGATGCAGGCTCCATGCTGATGCACGCGGACAACGGAGTTATCGATCATCTGGATAGCGGTATCTTGGGCACCGACAAGTGCGTCGATGGTGCGACTCCAAACGCCAGCCGCCGCCACCTAGCAAATCGGTTGTAGCAGGTGGTGTACGGACCAAACGCCTCGAGCAGATCGCGCCGGGGTGCTCCTGATCGCAAGACCCAGAAGATGCCATTGAGGATACGGCCGTCCTCAACCCGTGGAACGCCACGCGACTTGTTCGGCAGCATTGGCTTGATGGCAATCCATTCATACTCGGCGAGTTCGTAGCGCATGATTCGAGCGCCCAATTTGGGAGTTTGAAGCACGGCGGTCTGGCCAGACGCATCGCTTCCAGGCAGGCCCCGGTTGAATGTTTACGGAGTAGAAGTGGACATCAGCCAGCCGACAATTTCCGCTGAAACCGTCGAAAATGACCCTGAGCGGACGCTAAATCGCCCCGCTTCAACCGGAGGCGGGAAGGCCCTATCTAAGTGGTATGAACGAGCATGTGTCGGGGCTGCACGTACGGCGGGCGGTTATTGGGGACGTGGAGCAGATGGCGCGACTACACATCGCGGCCTCGCGCCGGGCCTATGCGGGCCTCATCCCCGATCGCGCGTTGGATGCGATTGGAGTTGACGAGCGAGCACGGCGCTGGGCGCAGTCGCTCGCGACGGCGGGACCAAATGAGACCATCCTAGTCGGCGCATCGAAGGGCGGGATTGCTGGGCTCGGCCATTGCGGGCCGCAGCGGACGCCCGCACTGCCATTCCCTGGCGAGTTCTTCTGCGTTTACGTCGCCCCTGGGGCGCAACAGCAAGGCGTTGGAACCGCTCTGATGATTGCGATGGCGCGTTTTCTCGCCGACTGTGGTGTGGCGGGCGCAAGCCTGTGGGTCGCGCGAGACAATCTGGCCGCCCGTCGCTTTTATGAACGTCTCGGCGGAACCGTTTGGGCCGAGAAGGAGGAAGCGCGCCCCGACTTTGTGCTGCCCGAGGTCGCTTACGTCTGGCGCGAACTTGCGAACATTTCGGCGCGGAGACGTTGACACACAAAGACGAAATCGACCGAACATTGAACGGTCTTCCGCGCCACTGGACGGCATCCTATGCAGCGCGTCGTCATTCTAGGCAGAGGGGGCGCAGGAGGATCGGCCTTCGCGAGAGAGCTCGAGAAGACAACGGGATTGCCGGTTATTGAGGCTGGACAAATACTTCTGGCAACGAGGTTTGACCCCCACCCGGCGTGAGAGGTGGATAGAAATGCAGCAAAGCCTCGCAGATCAGGGCGACACCCAAGGGCCGTTAAACTCGGAAGTTGGAAGCCAAAAAAGCAATCGCCCGTTCTCCCTCATGAGCGTCGTAGACGTGGCCCAGTGCATTTGCGACCCCTTGTGCCAAGCTTGGAAATGCACGGACTAACTCGTCCAAGGCAAAACGAATCTCCGCCAAGTCAGCTCGTGGGTAACTAGCGAGTAGAGCACCATACAATTCGGCCGGTACGTGCGCACCAACATCGGTGCCGTATTTCCCCACGGTAGTTGCCGGCCCTCCGTTCGCTCCGGCGAGCCACGTCAGCATCCGTGCAAACTGGGGTCGGACAACTTTGTCCAGCGACTCGAGTGCCGCGATCGCCTGCCCACGCGCGACCGCCTTGGCTACATAAGGCGCCGTCCACCAGAACTCGTTGCAACACCCGTGGAACGCTCTGCCACCAGGAAGCTTGACCCAATAATCGCGATCACTTGGGTCGACGTGGGCGAACTGTCCATCCTTGTCGACCAGCACGGCGGTGGCACTGTCGAGCGTCACGCCCCGCACGTAAGCAACCGTCTCGAACGTGAGATCCATCCGTAACCCATCCGCGTACTGCGTCAGATAAGCGTAGTGTTCCAAAGGATCGTGTGCATCGTCGAACAGCGCCGGATCATCAGGCGTCTGCGCCAAGGCGACCTCTCCGAACTGCGAGACGAAACCTGCGAACCACTCCGCCCGTAAATAAGGCTCATTGGAGCGCGTCACAAACGCCACGTCATAATCGCTCCACTCATCTATTATCCCACGAGGGTCCGCCCGCGACCCCCCCAAAAGCACCGCCCGGATGTTCTCGTCGCCCTTAGCAAACGCCACGAGACGACGCAGTAGGTCATCCATCGCCTTCTCCTCTGCTTCCGAAAAGCTCGTCCGCGTCCGAAGACCTAATCACAAGTCACGTGACGCCGCCGAGTTTACAGGTACACGACCTAGTTTAGAATGACGAGCGCCCCTATGTCATCGAGTCGAGTGTGCAATACAGGGGCGACGGCCGCGTTGCGCGGCCGATCAGGATCACAACGATCTTGATGAGCTGGCCTCGGCCAGATCTAAAACCGGGTCGGCGGTTTCGGCAGATATTCTGCACTGGCCCGCAGCGTAGTTTCGGACGAAGAGCTGGTCTCGATGAAGCTGTGTTCCAGCCTTATTCTCTGCGTGACACTATGCTGCGCCGCATGCGAAGTAGCCGCGCAGGGCATTGACCCGGCTCAGGTAGGACCGCCGCTGAGCGGCGCACCGGCCGAGCTGTACCTCCCGGCCGCGGCCGCTCCAGTGGGGGCAGTGGTCGTGCTGCATGGCTGTGATGGGATCCAGCCGCACTATCGCCAGTGGGCGCAGCGCCTTGCCGATTGGGGATACGCTGCGCTGCTGATCGACAGCTTCGGTCCACGCGGCTTTCGGAACATATGTAATCGGGGACTGCTGGTGCCGCCGGAAGCACAGGCACGCAACGCCTTCGATGGTGCCGCCTATCTGCGGGCGGCGCCGCAGGTGCACGCCCAGCGAGTCGGGGTAATCGGCTTTTCGCATGGCGGGTGGGCGGTGCTGAAGGCGGTGCTTGCCGGACTCGTCCGCCGGCGGAACGAACCGGCTTTCGCTGCGGCCGTCGCCTTCTACCCCGGTTGTGACCCGCTTGACCCGCCTGGCCGGCCGCTCGAAACCGACACGCTGATCCTGATCGGTAGTGCCGACGATTGGACCCCGCCGGACCGTTGCGCCAAATGGCGCGATGAGGTGCAGACAAACGGGCATGTGCTGCAGTTGAAGGTCTATCCTGGCGCCCTCCACGGCTTTGATTCGTCGCGCCCGCCGCACTTCTACGCCGGACACTATGCCGGGCAAGACCCGGCAGCGCTGGCCGATTCCCTGATTGAGGCCCGCCGTTTCTTCGACCAGCGGCTCATCACGCAACATTGACAGAGGCATCATTTACATTGGCCTGCCTCGGAGACTTCGAATGAATGCAGGATACGAGGATGTTGCCACTGTCATCGCCGCCCATTTGCGGGAATGGGAGCCGTCGCCTCCGTTTGTTGAACTCGCGATTTTCGAGAGCGCTGACGCACATTGCATCGCGGGAATTCTCGCTCGGTTTTGCGAGCAAAATCTCGGCTCGCGGATTGCCCGGGGTCTGTTTCACCAATCCAGCATCGGTAGCGTTACCGGCATTGTTCTTGACGACGGCCGCTCGGTGGTGATCAAAGCGCATCAGCCTGAGCGATCGCGCCAATTCCTTGCCGAAGTGGTGCATCTACAATCGTATTTGGCGGACCTAAACCTTTTTGCGACCAAAGTGTTTGCGGGACCGCTTCCGATCGGTCGAGGATACGCGATTGTGGAGCCGTTTACCGACGTCGGCAGCAAGGCCGACGCGCACCTTCCGCAAATCCGAAGCGCCCTGGCGAAAGGCTTGCATGCCATTGTCCGAGCCTGCGGTTCACTTGTCGCGTCGACGTCGTTGGAGGCCAGCCTGCTCGAGTCCCCGGGCGTCACGTTGTGGCCGGCACCCCATAGTAAGCTGTTCGGCTTTTCTGCTAATGCCAAAGAGGCCGAATGGATCGATGAAGTTGCTAAACGCGCGCGAGCGCAAATGATGCCGGCGGGAAACCGCGTGATTGGTCACGGCGATTGGCGGGCGGAGCATGTCCGCTTTAAGGGCAACACCCCCGTAATAGCATTCGATTGGGATAGTCTGTGTTGTGAGCTCGAACCCGCACTGATTGGCACCACCGCGCACGGCTTCTGCGCCGATTGGTCTCAAGGTGACAATCGCCAGGCTCCGAGCCGAGACGAGGCTCGCGCGTTCATCGAGGACTACGAACGGGCGAGAGGCAAGGTGTTCTCAGCCGAAGAGCGGCGATCGTGCGGTGCTTGCTTTGCCTACGCAAGCGCCTACACGGCAAGATGCGGGCATGCGGCTGGCCGGGATGAGCGTGAAATGCCGGGCACCTTCCAGCACCTCGTTTGGAACAGTCGCGACGATCTCTTCGAGGTGTAGATTTCACTTTTTGCTCGGCAGAGTGTTGCTGCATGGCGGCTCGAAGTGGCGATGCGCTCCTCATGACATGGATGTCTGTTCTCGGCCTTACCCCGCGTTAAACCGAAGGTCGGGGATTTATCATCCGGTACCAAAAAGGGACCAATCGGTCTCATCCTGAATAGTCGCCATCTGGACAATCGGCATCATTGTCCGACCTCTCTCTCGCCTGTCTTTCTATCCTAGAGCCCTCCTGCCTCATCTTCCTTGTTGCGAAGACCCATTTCAGGCTCTTTCTAATTAACCCCGCTGACATCCGCCTCTGAGTTGAGGCAACCTTGCGGGGCTCTTGTGACGACGATCTCATTCCGATCTGAAGCTTTCGCCCGCGGCGCCCGCATGCTCCGCACCGCGCTCGGCCCAGCGATCTCTGCTTATCTCGAAGATCTGAGCATCGTCGAAGTGATGCTGAATCCAGATGGCCGGCTTTGGATCGACCGGCTCTCCGGCGGCCTCGAAGATACTGGCTGTCGTGTCACGCCGGCCGACGCCGAGCGCATCGTCCGCCTCGTCGCCCATCATGTCGGCGTCGAGGTCCATGCCGGCAGCCCCAGGGTTTCGGCGGAGTTACCGGAAAGCGGGGAGCGGTTCGAGGGCCTAGTGCCGCCGGTGGTGGCCGCACCGTGCTTCGCCATCCGCCGCCCTGCCGTCGCCGTCTTCACACTCGACGACTACATCGGCTCCGGCATCATGTCGGCGACGGAGGGCAAGTTGCTGCGTATCGCGGTGCGCGAGCGCAAGAACGTGCTCGTTGCCGGCGGCACCTCGACCGGCAAGACCACGCTGGTCAACGCTCTCCTTGCAGAGGTCGCCAAGACCGGCGACCGCGTCGTGCTGATCGAGGATACGCGCGAGCTGCAGTGCGCGGCGCCGAACCTGGTCGCGCTTCGCACAAGGGATGGCGCCGCTTCGCTCTCCGATCTCGTCCGTTCGTCGCTGCGGCTTCGTCCCGATCGCATTCCCATCGGCGAGGTGCGCGGCGCGGAGGCGCTCGACCTACTGAAGGCGTGGGGGACGGGTCATCCCGGTGGTGTCGGAACCCTTCATGCCGGCTCAGCGATCGGCGCGCTGCGGCGCCTCGAGCAGCTCATTCAGGAAGCCGTAATCACGGTCCCTCGCGCACTGATCGCCGAGACCATCGACCTCATCGCGGTCCTCGCCGGCCGCGGCTCCGCGCGCCGGCTCACCGAGCTGGCCACGGTCGAGGGCCTCGGCCCGACCGGCGACTACGTCCTCATCCCCGCAGGAGAACCGTGATGCTGCTCAACCGAGCCCGCCGTGCACTCGCCACGGCTTCGGCTTTCGCCTTTGTCGCGCTCGCCACCGCGCCGGCCTACGCCGCCGGCTCCAACATGCCCTGGGAGCAGCCGCTCAACCAGATCCTGGAGTCGGTTCAGGGTCCCGTCGCCAAGGTCGTATCGGTGATCATCATCGTCATCACCGGTCTCACGCTGGCGTTCGGCGAAACCTCAGGCGGCTTCCGCCGGCTGATCCAGATCGTCTTCGGCCTGTCGATTGCCTTCGCGGCGTCGAGTTTCTTCCTGTCGTTCTTCCAGTTCGGCGGTGGAGTGCTCGTGTGATGGAGCAGGACGCACCCATCACCGGCTTTTACGCGCCCGTCCATCGCGCGCTGACCGAACCGATCCTGCTCGGCGGCGCGCCGCGCGCGGTCGCTATCGTCAACGGCACGCTCGCCGCTGCGGTCGGACTTGGCTTGCGGCTCTGGATCGTCGGCGGGGCGATCTGGCTGATCGGCCATCTGGCCGCCGTCTGGGCCGCCAAGCGCGATCCGGCTTTCGTCGATGTCGTGCGCCGCCACCTTCGCTATCCGCAACATCTGGTCGCGTGAGGCTCTCCGATGATGAACCTCGCCGAATACCGCCGTCGTTCCGAAAGCCTCGCCGATTTCCTACCCTGGGTCGCGCTGGTCGGTGAAGGCGTCATCCTGAACAAGGATGGCTCGTTCCAGCGGACCGCGAAGTTCCGTGGACCCGACCTCGACTCCGCCACGCCCGCTGAGCTGGTCGCGATCACCTCGCGGCTCAACAACGCGCTGCGACGATTGGGATCGGGCTGGGCGATTTTCATCGAGGCGCAGCGTCAGCCTGCCCACAGCTATCCCGATACGCCGTTTCCCGATGCAGCCTCGCGCCTGGTCGATGCCGAACGGCGGGCTCAGTTCGAAGAGCAGGGCGCGCATTTCGAGAGCCGCTATTTTTTGACACTGCTCTGGCTGCCACCGGCCGACGACGCCGCGCGCGCCGAGGCCTGGCTCTATGAGAACCGAGCCCATAACGGCGCCGATTGGCGCGCGGCCCTGGAAGGGTTCATCGATCGGACCGATCGCGTGCTCGCTCTGGTCGAGGGATTCATGCCGGAGTCCGAATGGCTCGATGACGGCGAGACCCTGACCTACTTGCATTCTTGCGTATCGACCCGGCGCCAGCGCGTCCGAGTGCCCGAAACGCCGATGTATCTCGACGCCATCCTGGTGGACGAAGACCTGACTGGCGGTCTCCAGCCCCGGCTCGGCGGCGCGCACCTGCGCACGCTCACCATCATGGGCTTCCCGTCCCAGACCTGGCCCGGCTTGCTCGACGATCTCAACCGTCTCGCCTTTCCTTACCGCTGGTCGACGCGCGCGATCTGCATGGACAAGACCGACGCGACAAAGCTGCTCGGCAGGATCCGGCGCCAATGGTTCGCCAAGCGCAAGTCGATCATGGCGATCCTCAAGGAAGTCATGACCAACGAAGCATCGGTCCTGATGGACAGCGATGCCGCCAACAAGGCGCTCGACGCCGACGCGGCCCTCCAGGAGCTTGGCACCGATCTGGTCGGCGAGGCCTACGTCACCGCCACGATCACCGTCTGGGACGAGGATGGCCGCCTCGCCGACGAGCGGCTTCGGCTGGTCGAGAAGACGATCCAGGGCCGCGACTTCACCTGCATGCGCGAGACGGTGAACGCGATCGAGGCCTGGCTCGGCAGCTTGCCAGGCCACGTCTACGCGAACGTGCGCCAGCCGCCAGTCTCGACGTTGAATCTAGCGCACCTGATGCCGTTCTCCGCGGTGTGGGCCGGGCCGGAACGGGATGAACATTTCAAGGCGCCGCCACTCTTTTTCGCGAAGACGGAAGGCTCGACCCCGTTCCGGTTCTCGCTGCATGTCGGCGATGTCGGCCACACGCTGATTGTCGGACCGACCGGCGCCGGCAAGAGTGTGCTCCTGGCGCTGATGGCGCTGCAGTTCCGCCGCTACGCCGGCGCCCAGGTCTTCGCCTTCGACTTCGGCGGCTCGATCCGGGCCGCGGCGCTCGCCATGGGCGGGGACTGGCACGATCTCGGCGGCGCGCTAGCCGATGACGTGGCCGAGCCTGTCGCCTTGCAGCCGCTCGCAAGGATCGACGCCGCCGGCGAGCGCGCCTGGGCGTCCGAATGGGTTGCGACACTGCTCGCTCGCGAGTCCGTCACCATCACGCCGGACCTGAAGGAGCACCTATGGTCAGCCCTGACCTCGCTCGCTTCCGCCCCCTTTGCGGAGCGGACCATGACGGGCCTTTCGGTTCTGTTGCAATCGAATGCGCTGAAGCAGGCGCTGCAACCCTATACGGTGGCTGGCCCTTGGGGCCGCCTGCTCGATGCGGAAAGCGAGCGTCTTGGCGAAGCCGAAGTCCAAGCCTTCGAGACGGAAGGCTTGATCGGGGCCGGCGCGGCGCCCGCCGTCCTCTCCTACCTGTTCCACCGCATCGAGGATCGGTTCGACGGCCGCCCGACCTTGCTTATCGTCGACGAGGGCTGGCTGGCGCTCGACGACAACGGCTTCTCCGGCCAGCTGCGCGAGTGGCTGAAGACGCTGAGGAAAAAGAACGCCTCGGTCATCTTCGCCACGCAATCACTCGCCGACATCGATGGCAGCGCCATCGCGCCGGCCATCATCGAGAGCTGCCCGACCCGCATCTTCCTGCCGAACGAGCGCGCACTCGAGCCGCAGATCGCTACGATCTATCGGCGCTTCGGCCTCAACGACCGGCAGATCGAGATCCTGAGCCGTTCGATCCCAAAACGCGACTACTACTGCCAATCCCGCCGCGGCAATCGCTTGTTCGAGCTGGGGCTCTCAGAAGTCGCGCTCGCCTTCACCGCTGCCTCTTCCAAGTCCGACCAGACCGCCATTGCCGAACTCGTCGCCGCCCATGGCCGCGACGGATTCGCCGCCGCCTGGCTGCGCCGCAAGGACCTCGCCTGGGCGGCCGACATGCTCACCCCGCAACAGGAGACCTCCCGATGAGCCACCGTCGTCTTCGCGCAACTCTCGCTGCCGGCGCGGCGGGGCTGGTGTTCGCCGCCGCCATTCCGGCCCAGGCGCAATGGATCGTGTTCGATCCCCAGAATTACGTCCAGAACGTCCTGACCGCGGCGCGCGAACTGCAGCAGATCAACAACCAGATCCAGCAGATCGAGAACCAGACGACCTCGCTGATCAACCAAGCCAGGAACCTAGCAAGCCTGCCGTATTCTCTGGTCTCGACCATCACCAGCCAGATCCAGCGCACCGAGCAGCTCATCGCCCAGGCTCAGCGCATCGCCTACTCGGTCGCCAGCATCAACCAGGCCTTCACCACCAGCTACGGCGCGATCAACCTCAATCTCAGCGAACAGCAGATGATCGCCCAGGCGCAGCAGCGCTGGCAGAACTCTGTCGCGGGCTTGCAAGACGCCTTGAAAATGCAGGCGACCGTGGTGGGCAACATCTCCACTTCCCGAACCACGGTGACGTCGCTCGGCGCGTCCAGCCAGTCGGCCACGGGAGCGTTGCAAGCGGCGCAGGTGAACAACCAGCTCCTCGTCCAGATCTCCCAGCAGCTCGCCGATCTCATCGCGCTGGAATCCGCCAACGGCAGGGCCCAAGCCCTCGTCGCAGCGGCCAAGGCCACGGACCAGAACCAGAGCTCCGCCGAGTTTACGAACTTCCTCAACTACGGCGCCGGCTACCAGCCCGGCTCCGCGGAGATGTTTCACTGATGCGCGGCCGTCTTCTCAACATGCCCGCGATCGGGCGCGCCGTGGGCTTCTCACTGGTCGGCGCCGCGATCATCGCCGCCGCGCTCCATTTTAGGACAAGCGAGCCGCGCTTTCAGGCACTGCATGTCAGCCCTGCCGCGGGCTCCGATCCGCTCGCCGAAGAGCTCCAGCGGTGTCAGGTCCTCGCGACACAGGCGAAGGATGACGCGAACTGCGAAGCCGCCTGGGCGGAGAGCCGGCGCCGCTTCTTCACCTATCCGCCACCGCGAGGCGCCGCGACCCCGCTGGCCGCTTCGCCGAAATCCTCCGGCAGGTAAGCGCAATGGGCGGCACCGGCGTCATCGACAATTTCCTCGGAACGTTCACCCAGTACATCGATTCCGGCTTCGGCCTGGTGCAGGGCGATGTGCGCTGGCTCGCGGGTGTCCTGATCGCCATCGACATCACCTTGGCCGGTCTCTTCTGGGCGATGGCGCCTGACGAGGACGTGCTCGCGCGCCTCATCAAGAAGACGCTGTATATTGGCGTCTTCGCCTTCATCATCGGCAACTACAACAACCTCGCGCAGATCATCTACAACAGCTTCGCGGGTCTCGGCATCGAGGCTGGCGGCGGCACCATCAGCGCCGCGCAGCTTCTTCAGCCGGGCAAGATCGCCGAGGTCGGGATCGACGCCGGCATGCCGATCCTCACCGCCATCTCCGGGATGATGGGTTTCACCAGCGTCTTTGCGAACCTGGTGCAGATCATCATCCTGCTGGTCGCCTGGCTGATCGTCATCATCAGCTTCTTCGTCATGGCGATCCAGCTCTTCGTCAGCCTGATCGAGTTCAAGCTGACAACACTCGCGGGATTCGTTCTCGTCCCCTTCGGACTGTTCGGCCGTACCGCGTTTCTCGCCGAGCGCGTGCTCGGCAATGTCGTCTCGTCCGGCGTCAAGATCCTGGTGCTTGCGGTCATCATCGGGATCGGCTCGACGATCTTCAGTCAGTTCACCAGCGGCTTCAACAATCCGCCGACGATCTCCGACGCGCTGACGCTCATCCTCGCCGCGCTCTCACTGCTCGGCCTCACCATCTTCGGCCCGGGCATCGCCAATGGTTTGATCGCCGGCGGCCCTCAGCTCGGCGCGGGCGCCGCGGTCGGCACGGGTCTCGCGGTTGCTGGCATCGGCGCGGCCGGCATCGCGGCCACGGCGGGTGGCCTCGCGGCCGCAGGTGGCGCCATCGCTGGCACCGCGCGCGCGGGAGCGGCCGTGGCGGGTGGCGCGACCGCGGCCTACCGCGCGGGCGGCGCTACCGGCGTCGCCCAGGCCGCTGGGTCCGCGGCGATGAGCCCGCTCCGCCGCGCGGCAGCCACCCTGCAAGAGAGCTTTGCATCGGGCGAACGCGCTGTGATGCGCGGGAGCGGGCCGGCAAGTGCTGGCACCGCGGGATCCTCGCCGGCTTCCGACGGCCCACCCGCCTGGGCGCAGCGCATGAGGCGCGGCCAGACCATCAATCGCGGCGTGACCGCCGCCGACCATGTCATCCGCTCCGGCGATCGGCCGAGTGGTGGCAGCCAGGTCGACCTTTCCGAGGGGGAATAATCCCATGTTCCGACGCTCCACCATGCGCTACGGCAAGACGCCCGAGCCTGAGACGCCTTACCAGCGGGCAGGACAGGTCTGGGACGAGCGTATCGGTTCGGCGCGCATCCAGGCAAAGAACTGGCGGCTCGCCTTCTTCGGCGCGCTGACACTGAGCGGCGCACTCGCCGCCGGCCTCGTCTGGCAGTCGGCGCGGGGCACGATCACGCCCTGGGTCGTGCAGGTCGACAAGCTCGGCCAGGCGCAGGCCGTGGCGCCGGCGGTGGCCGATTATCAGCCGACCGACCCCCAGATCGCCTGGCATATCGCACGCTTCATCACCGAGGTACGCAGCATTCCGGCAGATCCCATCGTGCTGCGGCAGAACTGGCTCGACGCTTACAACTACGTCACCGACAAGGGCGCGCTGGCGCTCAACGATTACGCCCGCAGCGACGATCCATTCTCCAAGATCGGCAAGACGCAAGTGTCAGTCGATGTGGCGAGCGTGATCCGCGCCTCGGACAACAGCTTCCGCGTCGAGTGGGTCGAACACCGCTACGTCGACGATGCGCTCACCGCCACGGAACGCTGGAGCGCCATCCTCACCATCGTCGTGCAGACGCCGACCGACGCCGATCGGCTGAGGAAAAATCCGCTCGGCGTCTACGTCCACGCCCTCAACTGGTCAAAGGAGCTCGGCTGATGCGCATCGCCACGCTTTCAACCTTACTGCTTATGTCCGTCTCGCTCGGCGCATGCGCGACCGCCTGGAAGCCGCCCGAAATCAGCTACGACAACACGCCGAAGCAGGCCGTGCTTCAGCCCGACACGCCTAAACCCGTGCAGATCGTCGAACTGCCAAAGCCGCTACCATTGCTAGGCCAGCTTAAGCCTCTGGAACGCGGGCACGCACAGCCTGAAGCGGCCGATCCGCACGCGCGCGTCGACCAAGCCAACCACGCGGCCCGAATCCAGCCGACCCGGGCCGGCTATCTCAACGCCATCCAGGTCTATCCTTTCTCCGATGGTGCGCTCTATCAGGTCTATGCCGTGCCGGGCGAAGTCACAGACATCGCGTTGGAGCCCGACGAGCAGCTCGTCGGCTCCGGACCCGTCGCCGCCGGGGATACGGTACGCTGGATCGTCGGCGACACCGAGAGCGGCGCGGGTGCGGCGAAGCGGATCCACATCCTGGTCAAGCCGACGCGGCCCGATCTCGTCACCAATCTCGTCATCAACACCAACCGCCGGACTTATCACCTCGAGCTGCACTCGGACGAAAAAACGTACATGGCCTCTGTCTCCTGGGCCTACGCCGAGGACCAGCTCATCGCGCTTCGCCAGCAGAATGCGGCAGCCGACGCCGCTGCGCCGGTCGCCACCGGCGTCGACATCAACGCGCTGAATTTCCGCTACCGCATCGAGGGCGACAATCCGGCCTGGCGGCCGCTCCGCGCCTTCGACGACGGGCGGCAGGTGTTCATCGAGTTCCCGAGCGGCATCAGCCAGGGCGAGCTCCCGCCGCTGTGGGTCATCGGCGCCGAAGGCGACGGCCAGCTCGTCAATTACCGCGTCAAGGGCAACCACATGATCGTCGACCGGCTGTTCGCCGCCGCCGAACTGAAACTCGGCGGCAAGCACCAGGAGGTCGTGCGCATCGTCCGCACCGACGGGAGGCCTCGCTCGTGACTGGTCCCCTCCACGAAGACGGCGAAGCGAGCGGAGGCGCCCGGCCGACGGAGGAGATGCGGCTGCGATCGAGCCGTCAGCCGGTCACCCGTCTATCGCGCAAAGTGCTCGTCGGCTTGGGCACAGCGGCGGCAATCGGCATTGGCGGTACTCTGTTTTTCGCGCTGAAGCCACAGCATCAGACGACGGGGTCCGAGCTCTACAACACCAATAATCGCAACACGCCGGACGGTCTCGCCAATCTGCCGCGCGACTACACCGGACTTCCGAAACCGGCGCCACAGCTCGGGCCGCCGCTCCCCGGCGACCTCGGCCGACCCATCCTTAATGCTGGCGCGCCAGCGCCTGGCATGCCCGCGACGGCGGCGGGACCAAGTCCCGAGGAACAGCGCATTGCCGAGGAACAGGAGGCCGCGCGCACCAGCCATCTCTTCGCCACGACGAATATCGGCCAGCCGATTCCGGCTGCGGCGCCAGGCCCCGCGGCAGCGTCGACGCCAGCGGCCGCAGCGGGATCGACCGATCTGACATCGCAGGATCACAAGCTCGCCTTTCTCAACGGCGCAATCGATCGCCGCACAGCCAGCCCCGACCGGATTCAGCCTGCCGCGAGCCCGTACGTGCTGCAGGCGGGCGCCGTGATCCCGGCTTCCCTGGTCACCGGCTTGCGCTCAGATCTGCCAGGCCAGGTCACCGCGCAGGTGACAGAAGACGTCTACGACAGTCCGACCGGCAAGATTCTTCTCATCCCGCAAGGCGCTCGTCTCGTGGGCCAATACGATGCGCAGATCGCGTTCGGCCAATCGCGAGCGCTGCTGGTCTGGAACCGCCTCATCATGCCGAACGGCAAATCGATCGTGCTCGAGCGGCAGCCCGGCGCCGATACGGAGGGCTACGCCGGTCTCGAAGATGAAGTCGACAACCACTGGGGTATGCTGTTCAAGGCCGCGATCCTCTCAACCATTCTGAGCGTCGGGTCGGAAGCCGGCATGAGCGGCAATAACAACGGTTCGCTGGCCGAGGCCATTCAGCAAGGGGTGTCGCAAAGCGTCAACCAGACCGGCCAGCAGGTGGTTAGCCGCACGCTCAACGTCCAGCCGACGATCACGATCAGGCCGGGCTTTCCGGTTCGCGTGATGGTGACCCACGATCTCGTCCTCGAACCCTACGGCGCGTGAGGAAGCAATATGTCGAAGCTGAAGCTCGGAACGATCCCGGACGACAAGCCGGTCAAGCTGACAATCGAGCTGCCGGCCGCCATTCATCGCGACCTCGTTGCGTACGGCAATGCACTTGGGCGCGAAACCGGCCAGGGAGTGGTCCAGCCCGCTAAGCTAATCGGTCCCATGCTGGCGCGGTTCATGGCGACCGACCGCGCCTTCGCGAAATCGCGGCGGGCAGAGTTGATCTCGAAGGCAGCGCAGCCTGGGAAACCCAGATCAGAACAGACGGCGTGAGCGCGCCTCATCGCGCATGAAGGCCACAAACCGGCCAACGGCAGGATCTTCGGCGTCGGGACACCAGACAAGCTCAACGCCCAACCAGGCGTTCTCCTCCCGGATAGGCCGATAAACGACGCCCGGGAAAACGACCTCGGACTGGCTCCTCGTGGCGAGGGTGATTCCGAATCCGGCTCCGACCAACGCGAATACGCACTGTTTGCTGGCGGCGTGGGTGTGGAACCTGACGCCGCTGCCCATGAACGATGCATAGAACTCGCGGGCGGACTGACTAGTGTCCCACCCTTGAACGAGAAACATCTCCTTCCGCAAGCTCTCCCAATCGAGCGCCTCTTGATTCGAAAGCGGATGTCCATGGGGCATCGCGGCAACCACGCGCTCGCGGTAGAGCGGCGCCGTGACGGCGCTGGGCCATAGCGTATGGCTCGTCATCAGCGCAACATCGACGCGGCGTTCCTGTATGGCTGTCTGGATCTCCCACTCGTTCATTTCAGCAACGGTCAGCACCACCTCCGGGTGCTTTTCTCGCCACCCAAGCAACAGGCTGCAAAGAGGTTCGCCGATCGGCGGCATGCGCACCGCGAGGCGCACGTCGCCCACTGTGCCGGTGCCGTTCTGATCGCCAGCATGTCTGATCGCATCGAGCTCGGCCAGTGCGCGGCGGATATGCGGCAACACCGCCTTGCCTCCGCTGGTCAGCCGAACCCCACCATGCCTGCGCTCGAACAATGCAAGACCGAGTTCGTCCTCAAATCGACCGACGCGGCGACTGATCGTGGACGTATTAATTTGAAGGGACTTGGCGGCACGCGTGAAGTTGCCCGCGGCTGCCGATGCCTCCAGATACATGAGGTCACGGATATCCATGTCCGACAGGCTTCGCAAATCTCAGTCTCTGCCTCCCATGCAGGGGACCGGCAGCCGCGCTGTAGTCGATCGCCGAGCGACCCGTTCGATTGCGCTCCCAGTGAGCAGGCGGTCGAGACTACCGCCGGCTGCCGATCGATGGCCTACGCAGCGGCGCCAATCGTATCGCCGGGGCTTGGGCGATGGGCATCTGCGCCCGTCCCGCGCGTCACTCGGCCCGCAAGATCGCCGGCGTCGCTGACGCGCGCGAGCCGCTCCTGAGATACTTCGAGATAGCCCGCGACCGCGAGCGTCTTACCGATCACCCGAGGCGAACCCAGACGCCGCAATGGCCAGCGCGCCCGGCAGAGGATTCGCTCCATCCGCGCATCCGTCACGGTGACGATGTCCGTGAGCTGGCGCATCAAGCCGAATTCGATCATGCCGGCGAACAGCTCATACGTCGCTCTCGCGATGCTGCGCGCCGTCTTCTCATCTCGTGAGCAGAGATCGACGCCGAACCTGCTGCTCTCCCAGATCGTATCGGACGCCGGCGCAGGCTCTCCGTCCAGTAGCACCGGGAAGGTTTCGCGAAGCATGGTTGGGCCCGTTGTCGGCAGGAGCCGCACGCACCCTTGAATGCGGTTCTCGTCATCCGTCTGCAGTAGGTATGCTGGCCGGCAGGCATCGAATTCGTCGATCTCCATGTCGCCGCTGACCTCGACGTCCCAGCCAAGACGCTGCTTGAAGACGCGGTAGCGGAGCCGGTGCATTTCGGCGAGTTCGCCGAGAAATGCACCGTAGCGATCTGGGGTGATGAGCTGGATCATGTTCGCCTCCTGGCAGGATTGGTCCTGCGCGATTGGAGGCGATCAACGGGGCGGCCCGCATCCTGTGCAGCTGCACAGGGGATGGAGAATGGAACCTATTCGATGGTGGCTTTGGAGGCGGCCAACTTGGCGACGGCCTGGCATATCGTCCTGACGTCAAACTTCATCTTCGCATTGTCGAGATGAAACGCCGCCGTGCGGCGTGAGATATTCAAAAGGCGTCCGATCTCCCATGCGGATTTACCTTGTGCGGCCCATTCGAGGCATTCGAGCTCTCGCGGCGACAACGCGACACCATCGATGACGCGATTGATCGACAGCCTTCGGCGTGCGTGAGCATGAAAATACATCGCCATGAGCTGCAGCACAGACCGATTTTGCTCGATGCAACGCTGGAACGCCGGGCGGCATTCGTCCGCGGCGAACGTGACCGCCGCCACCGGGCCGCGGGAATCGTGGACGGGCACCGTGAAGCCGCAGCGGATCCCAAACTGCGCCGCCTCGTCGAGCAGCGCGCATTGCGGCTTCGACAAATGCTTCGCCGTGAATTCTTGCCCCCACTCGAACGGCTCTGTGGCTTTCAGCGCCTCGACGATGACCGGGTCAACCCGCTCATAGTGTTCCCGCAGATAATGATCGGTCCACTCGAGCGGGTAATTCGAGATGAGTTCAGGCGTATCGCCCTTTCTCGACGGCATGGAAAGATACGCGAAGCAGTTCAGATCGAGCGCCGCACCCGCATTGGCGAGCACCGTACGGAGACGCTCGATGTCGCCGCTGGCGGCAAGACCGTCGATAAACGCTTGGA
>NZ_JAFAVR010000228.1 GCF_019242355.1 Sphingomonas sp.
GGAACCGCAACCCCGACGACTACGAGATGGTCACCGACATTCTCGACGTCTGGTTCGACAGCGGGTGCACCCACGTCTTCACGCTGGAAAGCGGCCACTGGCCCGACGAGCGCTGGCCCGCCGACCTCTATCTCGAAGGCTCCGACCAGCATCGCGGCTGGTTCCAGTCGTCGCTTCTCGAAAGCTGCGGCACCCGCGGACGCGCGCCCTATGACACCGTCCTCACCCACGGCTTCACCATGGACGCCAAGGGCATGAAGATGTCCAAGTCGCTGGGCAACACGATCAGCCCCATCGACCTGATGAAGGACTATGGCGCCGACATCCTGCGCCTGTGGGCGCTGAGCGTCGACTTCACCGAGGACCATCGCATCGGCAAGGAAATCCTCGCCGGCGTCGCCGACCAGTATCGCAAGCTGCGCAATACCTTCCGTTACCTGCTCGGCGCCCTCGAAGGCTTCACGGACGAGGAGCGGCTGGACGACGTCGCGAGCTATCCGGAGCTGGAGCGCTACATGCTCTCGCTTCTCGCCGCGCTGGACGCCAAGCTCCGCCAGGCCGTCGCCGACTTCGACTTCAACACCTACGTCCGCGCGCTCAGCGACTTCTGCAACGAGGACTTGTCGGCCTTCTACTTCGACATCCGCAAGGACTCGCTCTACTGCGACGCGCCTTCGGACCCGAAGCGGCGCGCCTATCGAACCGTCCTCGACACCCTGTTCCACGCCCTGGTCCGCTGGCTCGCCCCGGTGCTGGTGTTCACAGCCGAGGAAGTCTGGGGCACCCGTTATCCGGACGGCGGCTCGGTCCATCTGCTCGAGTGGCCGGAACTTCCCCTAACTCGTCATTCCCGCGGACGCGGGAACCCAGCCAAACAAGAAAACCTGGGTCCCCGCCTTCGCGGGGATGACGATATGGAGGAGCGGTGGTCCCAACTCCGCAGCCTCCGGCAACAAGTCACCGAAGCCATCGAGCCGCTCCGCCGCGAGAAGGTTCTGGGTTCGAGCCTCGAGGCGGAAGTCACCGTCCCCAGCAACCTCGACCCCGCCTTTCTCGCGGAGCTGTTCATCACCTCGACCGTCCGCGAGGGCGACCTCGCCGTCGCCAAGACCACCAACCGGAAATGCGGCCGCTGCTGGCGCCACCTGCCGGAAGTCACCGAGGACGGCGACCTCTGCAATCGCTGCGACGAGGTCGTCAATGGCTGAGCTTTCGCTGTCCTACAGCCGCACACCCGCGCAAGGTCGCCCGATGACCGCCGCCATCCACCAACGGAGCGCAACCATTTCCATCAACTCGACAGGTGGCCCCCGAGGCCTCGCGTGCGCGATGAGGACGACCTTTGCGACTTTCCGGGCCATTCATCGATGAAGGTCCGCATCGGTTTCGCGGTCGCCGCGCTCGTGTTCTTCATCGACCAGCTCGTGAAGTGGATCGTCACCGGTCCGCTCGCCCTCAACTACCTTGGCGCGCAGCGCGTGCTGTTGCCGATCTTCAACTTCACCTACACCGAGAACCAGGGGATTTCGCTCGGCCTTCTCAACGCGGCGACCCCGGTCGGCCGCTGGATGCTGGTCGCGATGACCGCCGCCATCGCCGTCGCCGTCGCTGTCTGGATCACGCGCGAAAGGAACCGCACCGACCAGGTTGCGCTGGGAATGGTGCTCGGCGGAGCGCTCGGCAACATTTTCGACCGGGTGCGCTTCGGCTATGTCGTCGACTTCGCGGACCTGCATTTCGGCGAGTTCAGGCCCTTTTTGGTCTTCAACGTCGGCGATGCGGCGATTAGCATCGGGGTCGTGATCCTGTTGCTGCACGCGCTGCTGAGCCGTAAGGATCGTCCAGAGGAGACTGTCGAACATGCGTAGAGCCTTCACCGCCGTCCTGATGGCCGCAGCCGCCATCGCCATTGCGGGGTGCGCGCATCGCGGGCCGTCGACACCCGACGAGTTCGCGGTCCAGCGCAACGCGCCGCTGGTCATCCCGCCGGACTTCAACCTGACCCCGCCGGTCGCCGGCACCGCCGCCCTCTCGCCGAGCGATGCGCAGCAGCAGGCGATCGACGCGCTATTCGGCGGCGCTTCGCCGCGCAGCACGGCGGAAACCAGCATGCTCGATGCGGCCGACCGCGACTCCGCCTCGCTCGGCATCCGCTCGACCGTTGGCGACCCAACCACCCGCGTCGTCGACAAGGGACCGACGACCGTCCAGATCCTGTCGGCGCCGGCAAGCAACAGCAACATCGCCTCCGCCCAGGCCGGGCAGTAGCGACACGGCGCCAATCAGATACCGGCCAACGAAACACCGGGGGGTGCAAGACCGACGATGACCGAACCCAACCTGTCCGCCCGCCTCGTCGATATCGAATCGATGCTGGACCGGTCCCGGCGCCGGTTTGAAGAGGGAACCCGACTGGTCGAGGAAGCGCACCAGTTGCTCGGCGAGATCCAGCAGGCGCTGCTCGGCTCGCCCGGCACCGGCAGCTCCGACGACAGCGACGAAACGGCCTCGCGCCTGCTCGCCTCGATCAAGGCAAGCGGCGGCGAAATGCCGGCGAGCCTGTGCGGCGGGCGCCTCGCCGTCGACCAGGTGCAGCGGCTGATCCGCATCGACGGCCATCCGATCGGTATTACCGAAATGGAATATCGGGTTCTCGAGCTGCTCGCCTATGCCCGCAACAATGTCGTCACCCGGCAGATGCTCCTGAAGCATCTCTATCGCCGGGCTGACGACCAGCCGCAGCCCAAGATCATCGACGTCTTCATTTCCAAGCTGCGCAAGAAGCTCCGCAATGCCTCGAGCGGCGCCGAGTTTATCGAGACCATCCCGCAGCGCGGCTGGATCCTTCGCGACATCGATGCCGGCGGCGGCGCCTGAGCCGAGGCTCAACGCCGGATTCACCTTTTCTTAGCCGTGCGGGCGGTAGCCAGCGGCCATGCTCCACCTGCTCCCGCTCGATGCCGCCGAGTCGGCCAACCGCCCCTATGACGAAGCCGTCTCGCGGCTGTCGGCGGTCCGGCACGCGATCCGGCTGGTCGAGCCGTTCGGCCACGGCCCTGCCTCCGACCCGTCCGACGACGAGGTCGCCGATGCCTGGGATGCGGCCGGAGAAGCACGCCGCCGCTGGTTCGGCCGCCGCTCGGAGCAGATGGTGAACGCGGCCGCGGCCGGTATCGAGGCGCTTCTCGCCGAACGCCAGGCCGACCGCGAGCCGAATACCGAAGCCGGCCAGGCGCTGACCGACCAGATTCGCCGTGAGCTTGCCGAGGTCGCCCGCGTCGTCCTCGTCTAGGCGCTAGGCCGGTCCCAGCGCCTTCGGCGTCGCCGGGTCCGCGCCCCATTCGCTCCAGCTGCCGTCGTACAGCCGCGCCTTTCGGTTGCCGAGCAGCTGAGCCGCGAAGATCAGCGAATTGGCGGTGACGCCGGATCCGCAGCTGGCGATGAACGGCTGCTGGGGATCGACTCCGGCTTCCGCGAACAGCCGCTCCAGCTCGCTCGCCGGCTTGAACCGCCCGTCCTCCCGGTAGACGGTGGCATAGGGGATGTTGCGCGCTCCCGGGATGTGCCCGGCAGCGACTCCGGGACGCGGGTCCGCTTCACCGCCCTCGAACCGCGCCGCGCTTCGGGCATCGACGATCTGAGCATCCGCTCCGCCCATCAGCTTGGCCTTGGCAAGGACTTCGCCGGCCCGTTCCGCCGCATCAAACCGCGCCGTCCGCGCTTCCGGCTCGCCGCTTTCGACCGGACGCCCCTGTGCCTTCCAGCATTGCAGGCCGCCGTCGAGGATCGCGACCCGCTCGGCCCCGAAGTGCCGAAGCATGAACCAGCCGCGTGCCGCCGTCCGTAGTGGCGAATTGTCATAGACGACGATCCGGTCGGACCGCCCGATGCCGAGCTCGGCCATCGCCTGACCGAACTCGGCGGCGGCGGGCAGCATGTGCGGCGCGGGATTGGCCGTGTCCGACAAAGCGTCGATATCGAGGAACCGGGCTCCAGGGATATGCCCCGCGAGATATTCCTCGCGGCCGTTCCGGCCCGTCGCCGGCATGTGCCAGCTGGCGTCGACGACGACGAGGTCGGGCTCACCGAGATGCTGGGCGAGCCATTCCGCTGAAACCAGAGAGTCCATAGGTCGCGAGGATAGGCTTACGGCGCTCCAACTGCTAGTCGGCCGCGCCATGGAGACCACCCATCTCGGCAAGCCGAGTCCGCTCCCCGCATCACCGGAAGAGGCGCGGCTCGACTATGTGCCCAATCCCCGGTCCGGAGTACTCTACCTCGTCCGCTTCGCGGCGCCGGAGTTCACCTCGCTCTGCCCGGTCACCGGCCAGCCCGACTTCGCCCATCTCGTCATCGATTATGCGCCCGCCGAGAGCATCGTCGAAAGCAAGAGCCTCAAGTTGTTCCTCGGCGCCTTCCGCAATCATTGCGGCTTCCACGAGGACGTGACGGTCGGCATCGGCCAGCGCCTGGTGGACGAGATGAAGCCGCGCTGGCTGCGCATCGGCGGCTATTGGTATCCGCGCGGCGGCATGCCGATCGACGTCTTCTGGCAATCCGGTCCGCCGCCCGACGGACTATGGCTGCCGGACCAGGGCGTGCAGCCCTACCGCGGCCGCGGCTGACTAGCGGTAGGTCGGTTCGGGCGTTCCGGCCTCGTCGTCCGGCGAGGGAGCAACCGACGCCCGGCCCCTGGTCCAGACATAGAGCCCGCCGATCGCCGCGGCGAACACGACGATGCTGACCACGATCACCGATCCGTAGGCGGGGATCAGCGCAAGCACGTTGGCGCTATCCTTCGATCCCGCCTTCTCGGCGGCGGCGACGGCAAAGGCATAGACCACGCCCATCAGGCTCTCGCCGACGATCAGGCCGGTCGCCATGAGGACGCCCATGCGCTCGGCGAAGGCGGGGCTTCGCGCCGTCAGCGCCCAGCGGTTGTAGAACCAGCCAAGCAGCGCGCCGACCGGGATCAGCAGGTCCGCTTCCATCGGCAGGTACATGCCCATGCCGATTGCCAGCGGTGGCAGATAGAAGCGGCGGTTGGATGTCTTCTTCAGGACTTCGTCGACGATGACCGCGACGATTCCGATGATCGCACCCTGGCCGATCAGGCCCCAGTCGAGATTCCCGCCGAGCACCCCCTGGGCAATGGTCGAGATGATTGCCGCCTGCGGCGCGGCGAGCGCGTTCGGGCCGGCGCCCGGCGCGCCCTGGAAGGTGAAGACGCGGTTGAGCAGGTCGAGGATCGGCGGAATGACGAGGGCACCAAAGACGACTCCGAGCACCAGCGCCACCTGCTGACGCCACGGCGTCGCGTCGACCAGCTGGCCGGTCTTGAGGTCCTGGAGGTTGTTGTTGGAGATGGTCGCGACGCCGAAGATGATCGCAGTGACGAACAAGGCGAAGGCGACCAGCGCCTTGGTCGCATCCCCGCCTTCGTGAGGGAACAGGGCGACGAGGATCAGCGATATTCCGAGCACCGACAGGATGCCGACGCCGGAGATCGGACTGTTCGAAGCCCCGATCAGCCCCGCCATGTAGCCGCAAACCGCCGCGATCACGACGCCGGCAATCAGCGTGTAGAGAATGCTGAGCACGATCGTGGTGCCGGGGCTGGCGGCGATCGGCGCGGTGTTCCCGAACGCGAAGAGCAGCAGCCCGATCGGGATCATCGAGACGAGGATCACCGCGGCGACGATTCCGATCGGGATGTCCCGCTCGGTGATCGGCAGCTCGTCGGCGCGTCCGGCCTTCCGCTCACGATTGGCGATCAGCGCGCCGCGAATGCCGGCAACGATCGGGCCGATGATGCGCAACAGGGTCCAGATGGCGGCGATGCCGATGGTCCCCGCGCCCATCATCCGCGCCTTCGTCTTGAACGCAGCGCCGATCAGCTTGTCGAGGTCGCCGCCGGCCTGTGCGATGAAGCTGGGATCGGCAGTCCAGTGCGGCACGACGAAGGCCCAGCTGATGACCATGCCGACGACCATCGCCAGGCCGACGCCGACGCCGACCAGATGACCAACGCCGATCAGCGCCATGGACAGGTTCGCCGAAACGGCGGACGCGCCTGAGCCGACCTTGAAGGTCTTTGCCGCGGCGTCCGTGATCAGGCGCGTCTTGGCGAGGATGAAGTAGAGTGCCGAGACGATCGTCGAGCCGGCGATCAGCACCAGCCCGCGCTTGTTCTCCTCGGCGCCGCCAACGCCCGCGCCGACCTTCAGGACCTCGGCCGCGGCGACCCCCTCGGGATAGGGCAGGTCGGTCCCGGTGACCAGCGCACGCCTGAGCGGCACCGAATACATGACGCCGAGGATGCCGCCGATCCCGATGACGGCGACCGACAGCCAGTAGGGGAAGCCCGTCCACCACCCCACCATCACCAGGCCGGGGAGCACGAAGATGATCGCCGACAGCGTCCCCGCCGCCGATGCGATCGTCTGGACGATGTTGTTTTCCTGGATGGTCGAATCGCGGAAGGCTTTCAGCACCGCCATCGAAATGACGGCCGCCGGGATCGACGTCGCGAAGGTGATCCCGATCTTGAGGCCAAGGTAGACGTTGGCAGCGGTGAAGATGACGGTGATCAGTGCCCCGAGGATGATGCCCCGAAGCGTTAGTTCCTTGAGGGCGCCGCCCGCGCGTCCGTCCGCCGATGTTGCCATGGTCTTCCCCCTGTTCAGCTTCGGCGTTCGGTCGCGTTCGTCGGCACCGGCGTCGAGTGGCGACGAATCACCTGCCAGCGCCCCCCGTCCAGCACCCAGACGTCGGTGAGCAGCACGCAGTCCTCGATCAGCCGGTTGAGATATTTGATCTTCCAGCGCGCCTGGACCGTTCCGATGAGAACCTGGTCAAGGACCGTGGCGTCGCTGACCTCGACCTCGATCGAGTCCACGTCGCGCTGCTTGATGCCTTCCAGCCACTCGTCGCGGGTCATGGTGAACGGACCGGTCGACTTGGAGCCAATGAGCAGGAAGCGCTCGTGCATCATCCCGCGCAGCCGTTCCATGTCCTTCTTGCACAAAGCGTCGCGCCATTCGCGCTCGAGCTCGTCGTACAATTTCCGATTGTCAGCGGCCACGTGGTACGTCCCCTGGGATCGCCCCGAACTCAACGCCAGAAACTACCGCCGCATCGACCACACGCGTCCCCTCAGCTGCCGCGGCCACTTTGCCGACAGCGCGCACAAGCGCAAGTGCAAGCGTGGCCGGCTTTTGCACCAGCCGGGCGATGTCCGGGGCTAGTGGCCGCTGATGTCGACGCCGACGAAGCCCTCGGGCGCGGTGCCGCGCTTGACGAGCAGGAGAACGCTCGGGCGGCCACCCTGGCGCGCCGCGTTGACCGTCGCGATCACCTGTGCCGGAGTGGTCACCTGGACGCCGTTGACCGAGAGCAGGAGATCGCCGCGCTGCAGACCCTCGTCCGCCGCATCGCTATTGGGGTCGACCGCCGTGACGATGACTCCATGGGCAGCCGCCGGCAGGTTGGCGCCGCGGGCAAGCTCCGGCGTCAGTGGCGCCAGCGACAGGCCGAGCGCCTTCTGTGCGGGGCTGGCCGGACCGGTGCCGGTCGTGCCCTGGTCGACGCCGCCGGTGCCGTTCAGCTTCGACAGCGCTTCTTCGGTCGGACGGTCCGCGACCGTGACATAGACCATCTGGTGCCGCCCGCCACGGACGACCTCCAGCGGGACGCGGGAACCGACCGTGGTGTTGGCAACGAGATAGGAGACCGATTCGTCCTGGCTGACACGATGGCCGTTGACGCCAATAATGACATCGCCCTGCTGCAGGCCGCCGCGAGCGGCTGGACCGCCTGGGACGACCGACCGCACCAGCTCGCCGCTGTTCTTGGCGATCCCGAGCGCTCCGGCAATCGAATCGTCGTCGAGCGACTGCAGTCCGACGCCGAGATAGCCGCGCTGCGGCCGCTGCCCGCGCATCAGCGATTCGATCACCGGCCGGGCAAGCTCGGCGGGGATGGCGAGGCCGATGCCGACCGACGCTCCGGTTGGCGAAATCAGTGCCGAATTGATGCCGATGACGTTGCCGTTGAGGTCGAACATCGGGCCGCCGCTATTGCCCATGTTGATGGCCGCGTCGGTCTGGATGTAGCGGTCGTACGCGCTGTTGCTGCCGACGCCGCGATGAAGCGCCGAGATGATGCCGGCCGTCACGGTGCCGCCGAAGCCGTAGGGCTCGCCGATCGCGATGATCCAGTCGCCGACCCGCGCCTTGGTGCTGTCGCCCCACTGGACGAAGGGCAGGCTGTGACCGTCGATCTTCAAGAGCGCGAGGTCGGAGGTGTCGTCGCGGCCGACGATCCGCGCGGGATATTCCTTGCCGTCGGTGGTCGTCACCGTGACCTGATCGACGACGCCCGTGCCGGTGAGGCCGGCGACGAGGTGGTTGTTGGTTACGATGTAGCCGTCGGGCGAAATGACGAAGCCCGAGCCCAGCGAGCCGGCCTCCCGGGTCCGTCCCTGCGCTCCGCCGCCGCCGCCGCCGCTATCGCCGCCGCCGCTGTCGTCGCCGGGGCCGACCGGGTTGCCGAACTGCCGGAAGAACTCCTGGAACGGGTCCTGCTGCGATTTCACGGGCACGCGCTGCTTGGTCGAAATGTTGACGACCGCCGGTTGCAGCCGGGCGACGAGGTCCGCGAAGGACATCGGCGCGCCGGGCCGGGGAACCAGCATGTTCGGCGCGTTCTGGGGCACTTGTGCGCCGGCCTCGCCCGTGGCGAGCGAGAAAGCCGTTCCTCCAAGCAACAGGGCCATTGCGACCCCATAAGCGTAGCGCACCGTTCCGGACTCCTTCGAGATCATCGATACTCCATCAATATGCGTCTTGTGCAAGGTGGTAATGTCCCCGCGGGCTGAACGCGGATTGAACGTCCGGGTTCACTTCGCCGCAGGTGCCCGCCCCGCGAATTGCCTGAGGTAATCGTCGTTCGGCGACAATACGACCGTGGTCGGGGCCGACGGCTTGGAGCCGTCATCACCGATGAAGGTCGTGCGATAGCTCTGCATCGCCCGGTAGAAGTCGTAGAATTGGGGGTCCTTGCCGAAGCTCGCGGCATAGGTCTTGGCGGCTTCCGCGTCGGCTTCGGCCTGGATGATCTGCGCCTGCTTCATGCCCTGTGCGAGGATCGAGCGCGCCTCCTGGTCGCGAGCGGTCCGCATCCGGTCGAACGCCGCGTCGAGCGGCGCTCCGTCGGGCAGGTCGGTCTTCTTGATCCGGACGTCGAGGATCTGGACCCCGAACTCCGCAGCCTTGGCGTTCAGGGCCGTGCGGACGTCGTTCATCACGCCCTGCCGCTCCGGAGACAGCAAGGCGGCAAACTCCTGCTTGGCGAGCTCGTTGCGAACTTCCGAGCCGAGAATGATCCGAAGCTGGCTCTGCAGGTTCTCCTCGGTCGTCGAGCTGATGTACATGAGCAACGGATCGACGATCCGGTAGCGCGCGAAGGCGTCGACCTGCAGCCGCCGCTGGTCGGTCGAGAGCACCTGCTGGGGCGCCATGTCGACGTCCAGCACCCGCTTGTCGATCCACACCAGCTCGTCGACGAACGGAATCCGGAAATTGATGCCGGCCCCGGCCGCGCCGATCGGCCTCCCGGCTTTATACTGGTTGAACACCGCGACCGGCTTGCCGAAGCGAACGACCACCGCCTGCTTGGTTTCCGGAATGATCGGGAAGCTCGTCATGACAAGGATCGCGAGGCAGAGCGCGATCAGCCCGGTCGCGAGCGGATGGGTTCGGACGAAGCTCACTGGGCGGGCTCCCGCTGCGACTTCTGGACCTGCGGCAACGGCAGGTATGGCGTCACCCCCGGCGCCTCGACGATCGTCTTGTCGACCTTCGAGAGCACCTGCTCCATCGTCTCGTAGTACATGCGGCGGCGAGTGACGTCGGGCGCGAGCTTGTACTGTTCATAGACCTTGTCGAACGCCGTGGCGTCGCCCTGCGCCTTCTGGCGAAGCTGCAGCGAATAGGCATTGGCGCTGTTGATGAAGGACTGCGCCTGCTGCTGCGCGGCCGTGACCTTCTTGAAGGCGTCGTTGACCGGATCGGGCGGATCGGCCTGCTTGATGGCAATGCCCTGGATCTCAATGCCGGAATGATAGGAATCGAGGATCTTCTGCATGGTCTCCTGGACCCGCGCCTCGATGTCGGCGCGCTTGTCGCCCATCGCTTCGTTGAGCGTGACCTGGCTGATCGCCGCCCGCATCGCGCTCTCCGCCACTTCCTTGATCGTGTCGTCCGGCTGGGCGAGCTGGAACAGGTAGAGTTCAGGCGTGTGGATGTTCCAGCGGACCGAATAAGCGAGATCGATGAGGTTCTGGTCGCCGGTCAGCATCAGGTCGCTCGAGCCCTCGGAGCCGAGGTCGACGCTGCGGATGCTCGCGACATCGACCTTGGCCACGCGGTCGATCGGCGAGGGGAGGGTGAGCCCGACGCCCGGGCTGAGGGTCGAGCTGTAGCGGCCGAACCGGGTCACGACGCCCCGCTCGCCAGGCGCGATCGAATGCATCGAGGTCAGCAGCAGCCACAGGCAGAGAACCGCCACCAGCGCCCACAGCACCCATGACCGGTCGCTGCCGGGCAGGTTGCCGCCGAACCGCGCTCGCCCGCGTCGCAGGATGTCCTCGAGCGAGGCATTGCCGGCCGAGCCCGATATCGGCGAGCGGCGGCGTCGCGACGGTCCGCCCCAGGGACCCGGGGCGCCATCCGGGCCATTGCCCGGCGCGCTGTCTCCGGTCTCGGGAGGACGATCCTCGGTATCCCCGGCCGAGCCGCCGCTCGTTCCCCAGGGACCCTTGCTGTCGACGAAGAGGCCACGGACGCGGGCGCCCAGGCCGGAAGTGATGGTCATGGCGGCCAGTATAGGAACGGCGCTCGGCGAAAAACAGTGGGGCGAAAACCAGTGGCAAGCAGGCTCACGCTCCCTATCTGCCCGGCATGGCCGATCCCGATATCCTGACTTCGCTTCCGCACGCCGACCGAATCCGCTCCCGCCGCCTGAAGGACGGCGTCGCGACGATCATCGCCGATGCCAGTGGACTGTCGAAATCGGAAGCCGCTGCACTGGAGGACGAGCTCCGCTCCGCCGTTCTCGCACTGGCGGGCGTTTCCGAAGCGCGAGTCGCCATCACGGCCGCGGAGCCGAGCCGGACGATCGTCGCCGTCGGCAGCGGCAAGGGCGGCGTCGGCAAGTCCACGGTCGCTGCCAACCTCGCCATCGCCATCGCTCGCTCCGGACGGAAGGTCGGACTGGTCGACGCTGACGTCTATGGCCCGTCGCAGCCGACTTTGCTTGGCACGTCTGAGCGACCGACCGCGGCCGACGAGAAGCTGATCCCGGTCGAGGCCCACGGTCTCCGCTTTCTTTCGCTCGGCCACCTCGTGTCGCCGGGTCACGCGCTGGCGTGGCGCGGTCCGATGGCCACGGGCGCACTGGCGAAACTGATGGACGCCGACTGGGGCGACACCGAGATCCTCGTCGTCGACATGCCGCCGGGCACCGGCGACGTGCAATTGTCGCTGATCCAGAAATCGCGGCCCGCGGGAGCGGTCATCGTCTCGACGCCGCAGGACCTGTCGCTGATCGACGCCCGCCGCGCCGTCGACCTGTTCAACAAGATGAGCGTGCCCGTCCTTGGCCTGGTCGAGAACATGGCGACTTACACCTGCCCGCACTGCGGCGAGGCCTCGCACCCCTTCGGCACCGGTGGCGCGGAAACGGCGGCCGCCGAGCTCGGGATCCCGTTCCTCGGCCGCCTGCCGCTCTCGCTCGCGATCCGCGAAGCCTCCGACGCCGGCACTCCGCCGGCGGCCTCGGATGGTCCCGACGCTGAAGCCTTCGCCGCCATCGCCGCGAAACTGTTGGCCGCCGTCGGGCATTGAGCCGTCATGCCGCTGACCCGTGACGAGGATATCGCCGACCTGCTGGCCAATTCCCGCACCATTGCCATGGTCGGAGCGTCCGACCGCCCCGATCGCGCTTCCTACGGCGTCATGCGCTTTCTCCAGGACCACGGTTACCGGGTCTTGCTCGTCAACCCGCAGATCCCAGGCGAGCGCATCCACGGCGAGTTCGTCTGGACCGAGCTCGCCCAGATCGGTGAGCCGATCGACATCGTCGATATCTTCCGCCGCCCGGAGGCGGCCGGCGAAGCGGTCGACGCTGCCATTTTCGTCGGCGCCAAGGCGGTGTGGATGCAGCTTGGCGTGATCAACGAAGAAGCGGCAGCCCGCGCCGAAGCTTCTGGACTGAAAGTCGTCATGGACCGCTGCCCGAAGATCGAAATCGTGCGGCTTCGTCTGCCGCCGGTGCAGCAGCGTTAGCGGCCTAGGCGGCGCCCACCGTCATCTCCGGCACCAGGATCGTCGGCGCGTCCATGCCGCGCCTCAGTTGCAGGTCGGACCCGGGCTCCAGCGTCGCGAACATGTCGACGAGGTTCGACGCGATCGTGATCTCGGACACGGGCTCGGCGATCTCGCCGCCGCGCACCATGAAGCCGACCGCGCCGCGGCTATAGTCGCCAGTGACTCCGTTGACGCCCTGGCCGATCAGCTCGACGATCAGTACGGCTTCGGGGAATGCCGCCAAAAGGTCCGCTCGGCTGCGTTGGCCGGCCTGCATCCAGAGGTTGCTGGGCGCGGCACCCGGCGCTCCGCCCGCCGAGCGCACCGCGTGCCCGGTCGGCGCGATTGCGAGCTGCCGGGCCGACGCGCTTTCCGCGATCCACCCGGTGAGCGCGCCGTCCGCCACCAGCTCGCGCCGCTCGACGCGGACGCCCTCGTCGTCGAACGGCCGGGAGCGCAGGCCGCGCGGGCGCAGCGGATCGTCGACGATCGTGACCCCGCGCCCGAAAACCTGGCCGTTCAGCCGGTCCTGCAGGAAGCTCGTCTTGCGCGCCACCGACTGCGCGTTGATCGCCGATGCGAAATGGCCGAGCAGCGATGCCGACACGCGCGGGTCGAACAGGACCGGATAGCGTCCGGGCCGCGGCCGCGCCGGGTTCAGCCGCGCCACCGCCCGCTCTCCCGCGCGACGTCCGATCTCGCGAGCGCTTTCGACGTCCTCGAAATGCCGTGCGCCGTGCCACTCGTGATCGCGCTGCATGCCCGATCCTTCGCCGGCGATCGCGGACGCCGAGCAACTGTAGCTCGTGGTCCGATAGGCGCCCGCGAACCCACTCGACGTCGCCAGGGCAAGGATGGTTGCAGACGTACTCGCGTCCGCGCCGCTCGAATTGGTCACGCCGGCGATGGCGAGCGCCGCCGCCTCCGCCTCCAGCGCCAGCGCCTTGAGGCGCGCCGGCCCCGGATCGGTCGTGTCCGCTCCGTCGATGAACGGCGCGCGCCGCCGTTCCAGCATCTCCTTCGGCGCAAGCCCGGCATAGGGATCTTCCGGCGCCTCCCGAGCCATGGCGAGGCAGCGCTCGACCAGCGTGGCCAGCGTGTCCTCCGACAGGTCGGAAGAGGCCACGGTCGCGGAACGCTGGTCGGCGAACAGCCGCAAACCCATCTGCTCGCCTTCGGAACGGTCGACGCCTTCGAGCTTGCCGAGCCGAACGTCGACGCTGGTGGATTCCCCGCCGACATAGACTGCATCGGCGGCGCTTGCGCCTGCGTCGAGCCCCCGCTGCACGAGCGACTCGGCAATGGCGCGGGCGCGGTCGGGGTCCAGCATCGCGCAGCTGCTAGCGCGAGGAGAGGCCGACGACCAGCATCGCGAGGAAGACGAGGAATCCGCAGGTCCGGTTCGACCGGAACAGCTTGAGCGCCAGCGCGCCGTCCGCCGGGTCCGCTCGAAGGGCCTGGTTCGCCAGATGGAGCGCCGCCGGCACAAGCGTTGCGACCGCCAGCCAGTCGGGCCTCACCGACCAGATCGTCGCTCCCCAGAGCAGCAGTGCGGCAGCGTAGAACAGTCCGACGCCGAGCACCGCCTTGTCGCCCATCCGCCGCGCCGATGACTTGACGCCGACCAGCGCGTCGTCCTCGATATCCTGGATCGCATAGAGTGTGTCGTAGCCGACCACCCAGGCGATGCTGCCGAACCAGAGCAGCAGCGCAGTCCAGGCCAGGCTCCCCGTCACGGCCGGCCAGCCCACGAGTGCTCCCCACGAAAAGACCAGCCCGAGCCACGCCTGCGGCCACCACGTGATCCGTTTCATGAAAGGGTAAGCGGCGACCGGTGCGACGCTGACGGCGGCGACGATCGCGGCCGTCAGGTTGAGTTGCAGCAGGACGATCAGTCCGATCAGGCACAGGCCGGCGATCAGCAACCACGCGGATTCGATCGATGCGCGCCCGCTTGCCAGCGGTCGCAACCGCGTCCGCTCCACCTTCCGGTCGAGATCCCGGTCGACGATGTCGTTGTAAACGCACCCTGCGCTTCGCATCGCGAATGCGCCGAGGCCCAGCCACAGGAACAGGCCCCATCGCCCGCCGACGCCCGCAAGCGCAACGCTCCACGCGCATGGCCAGTAGAGCAGCCAGCTCCCGATCGGCCGATCGAGCCGCATCAGCGACGCAAACGGCCGCAATCGCGGCGGCAATGCGCCGATGAGGCCTACGCGCTCGCTGTCGGGAACAATGTCGGCGGAGGCGGTCACGCTTCGCCCTACCGTCATTCCCGCAAAAGCGGGACCCTCAGCGAACGACGATGATGCCTTTCATCCCAAAGACGGAATGGAGCGTGTGGCTGCACTTCAGCGGATATTGCCCGGCCGCGGGGGTCAGTGAGAGAGTCACCGCCTGGTGGCCCGGAACTTCGACCCGGCCGGCCTGGACGTAGCGAGCCGAACCGGGATCGACGCGCGAAGCGGCGAAGAACTCGGGAGCGGTTAAGCTGTGGCCGCCGGACGAATCGTTTCTGAGCTGCAGCACGACGGGCGTGTTCGCCCGCAACTCGAGTTGAGCCGGCGCGAACTTGAAGTTGGACATTTCGACGACCCGGGTCGCGGGCTGGGCGGCGAGCGGACTCGCGATCGCAACGATCACGAGCAATGCAGAGAGTGGGCGCATGGGCCACCTCGATTCCTGGCGGACAGTATACACCATAGCAGAGATCGGGGGGAACGCCTAAGCCCGTGCGATGCCCGCAACCCCTGCCTGGCCGCCGAAAAGCCTGCCGCGCCTGTTCGTCCGCCCGCCGCTGGGCGAGGGCGCCGCCATCGAGCTCGACGCAAGGCAGGCCAATTATCTCGGCAACGTGCTTCGGATGGGCGAGGCCGCCGAGCTCCTGCTGTTCGATGGCGCATCCGGCGAATGGCTCGCCCGGGTCGCTGAGGCCGGCAAGAAGCGGATGACGCTTACGGTCGAGCGCCGCACCCGCGAGGCCGAGAGCATCCCGGACGTGTGGCTGGCCTTTGCGCCGGTCAAACGGGCGCAGACCGACTGGCTGGTCGAGAAGGCGACCGAGCTCGGCGTCGCTCGGTTGTTGCCCGTGATGACGGAGCGGACTGTCGCCGAGCGTGTCCGCCTCGACCGGCTCGAAGCCATCGCGACCGAAGCCGCCGAGCAATGTGGCCGTACGCTGCTCCCGGGCATTGCCGAGCCGCAACCGCTGCAGCGCTTCCTCGCCGCCCGCGATGTGGCGCGAACGCTCTACTTCGCGGACGAGATCCGCGACGGTGAGCCGGCGGCGACGGCATTCAAAGCCGGCCCGGCGCTGATCCTGACCGGCCCCGAGGGGGGCTTCACCGACAGCGAGCGCACCGCGATCCGCACTGCGGCCAACGCCGTCCCCGTCTCCCTCGGCCCACGAATCCTGCGTGCCGAGACGGCGGCGCTCGCCGCGGTTGCTGTTTACATGGCTGTAACCGGCGACTGGCGCTGACCGCGCGGCGCGGCTACGGCGCCGCCGATGACGACGCGAACCGACGAGGAAGCGAAAAGCCCGCTGATCGAAAGCCGCGAGGACCTTCTTGCGACCTTTTCGGGCGGTGAGAAGCCCCGCGAGAATTGGCGCATCGGTACCGAGCACGAAAAGTTCGTTTACCGCACCGCGGACCATCGCGCCCCGAGCTACGACGAGCCCGGCGGCATCCGAGATCTTTTGAACGGCCTCACTGAATTCGGCTGGGAGCCGATCCTCGAGAACGGAAACGTCATTGCCTTGAAGGGCGCTGACGGCAACATCAGCCTGGAGCCCGCGGGCCAGTTCGAGCTGAGCGGCGCTGCGCTCGAAAACCTCCACCTCACCTGCGCGGAGGCCGCCCGCCACCTCGAGCAATGCAAGACCGTCGGCGAGCGCCTTGGTCTCAGCTTCCTCGGCCTCGGCATGTGGCCGGACAAGGCCCGCGCCGACCTGCCGCGAATGCCCAAGGGCCGCTACGCGATCATGCTGGGCTACATGCCGAAGGTCGGCAGCCTCGGGCTCGACATGATGCTGCGCACCTGCACCATCCAGACCAACCTCGATTATTCGAGCGAAGCCGACATGGTGAAGAAGTTTCGCGTCGGCCTGGCGCTGCAGCCGGTCGCCACCGCGCTGTTCGCGAACTCGCCCTTCACCGAAGGCAAGCCGAATGGCTTCAAGAGCTTTCGAAGCCATATCTGGGAAGACACGGATCCCGACCGCACGGGCATGTTGCCCTTCGTGTTCGAGGATGGGTTCGGGTATGAACGCTACTGCGACTACGCGCTCGATGTGCCGATGTACTTCGTCTATCGCGACGGCAGATATATCGACGTCGCCGGGCGGAGCTTTCGCGATTTCCTCGACGGCCGCCTCACCGAACTCCCGGGCCAGAAGCCGCTGGTAAGCGACTGGGTCGACCATCTCTCGACCGCCTTTCCCGAAGTCCGCCTCAAGAGCTTTCTCGAGATGCGCGGCGCCGACGGCGGCCGCTGGGGCAAGATCTGCGCTTTGCCGGCGCTATGGGTAGGGCTGCTCTATGACGACCAGTCCCTCGACGCAGCGTGGGACCTGGTGAAGCACTGGACCATCGAGCAGCGCGAGGCCCTCCGCCATCAAGTCCCGCGCCAGGGTCTCGACGGAGTCACTCCCGACGGCGAGCCGATGCGCGACTTTGCCGCCCGCGTCCTCGATATCGCCGCCGCCGGCCTGACCCGCCGCGCGCGGCTTAACAGCGCCGGCGACAATGAGGGCGGTTTCCTCGACCCGTTGCGCGAAGTCGTCGCGACGGGCATCACTCCCGCCGACCGCCTTCTGGCGAAATTTCATGGCGAGTGGCGGGGCGACCTCAGCCACATCTACGAGGAGTTCAGCTTCTGATGGACATGCCCCTCTCCACCGCGCGCCGTACCCTCTACCCCGCGATCGAGCCCTATCGCACCGGCCAGATCGATGTCGGCGACGGCCACCGCCTCTACTGGGAACTCTCCGGCAATCCGGACGGCAAGCCGGTCGTCTTCCTCCATGGCGGGCCGGGCGGCGGCTCAAGCCCGGACCACCGCCGGCAGTTCAATCCTGACAAGTACAAGATCCTCGTCTTCGACCAGCGCGGCTGCGGCAAGTCGACGCCTTATGCCTCGCTCGACCACAACACGACCTGGGACCTGGTCGAGGACATCGAGAAGCTCCGGACGGAAGTCTCGCAAGTCGACAAATGGCAGGTCTTCGGCGGGAGCTGGGGATCGACGCTGGCGCTCGCCTATGCCGTAACCCACCCGGAGCGGGTCACCGAGCTGGTCCTTCGCGGCATCTTCCTGTTCGACCAGTATGAGATCGACTGGATGTACAAGGCGGGCGGTGCTTCGCAGGTGTATCCCGACAAGTTTGCTGAATTCCTCGCGCCGATCCCCGACGCCGAGCGCAGCGACCTCGTCGAGGCTTATCGCAAGCGCCTGACCGGCGACGACAAGGACGAGCGGCTCCGCGCCGCCCAGGCCTGGAGCAAGTGGGAAGGCGACATCGTCACCCTGCTGCCGAGCGAAGCGACCATCGAGCATTTCACCTCCCCCGACGTCGCCGTCGCCGTCGCCCGGATCGAGAACCACTACATGGCCAACCACGGCTGGCTCGAGGAAGGCCAGCTGCTTCGCGGCGCCGCCGAGAAATTGCGGGGCATTCCCGGCGTCATCGTCCAGGGCCGGCACGATACCTGCACGCCGCCGATGGCCGCCTGGAAGCTCAAGCAGGCCTGGCCCGAGGTCGAGCTCAACATCACGCCCGACGCCGGCCATCTCTTCAACGAGCCCGGCAACCTCGACGGCCTGGTGCGCGCGACCGACAAGTTCGCCGACCGTTAGGACGGGCCTGAAGGTTTCTAACGCGCCCCGCTTCGCCTAAGGCGCAGCGCGATGCATTTCCTCGACCAGGCTAAGATCTTCGTCCGTTCCGGCGCCGGCGGCCCCGGTGCCGTAAGCTTCCGGCGCGAGAAGTTCGTCGAGTTCGGCGGCCCGGACGGCGGCGACGGCGGCAAGGGCGGCGATGTCGTGTTCGAGGCGGTGCCGGGCCTCAATACCCTGATCGACTTTCGCTACACCCAGCATTTCCGGGCGCCGCGAGGGAAGGGCGGCTCCGGCTCCAACCGCACCGGAGCGGGCGGGGCCGACCTCGTGATCAAGGTGCCCGTCGGAACGCAGATCCTCGCCGACGACGAGGAGCGGACTTTGCTCGCCGACCTCACCGAGGAAGGGCAGCGCCTCGTCTTCCTCGAAGGCGGCATGGGAGGGCGCGGCAACGCCAGCTACAAGACCTCGACCAACCGCGCGCCCCGCCAGCACCAGACCGGGATCCCCGGCGAGGAAATGTACGTCTGGCTGCGGCTGAAGCTGCTCGCCGACGTCGGCCTCGTCGGGCTTCCGAACGCCGGCAAGTCGACCTTCCTCAATTCGGTCACGAACGCCGGCGCCAAGGTCGGCGACTATCCCTTCACGACCTTGCGCCCGCAGCTCGGCGTTGTCCGCCACAAGGGCCGCGAGTTCGTGATCGCCGACATCCCCGGCCTGATCGAGGGCGCGGCGGAGGGGGCCGGCATCGGCGACCGCTTCCTCGGCCACGTCGAGCGGACGCGCGTGCTTCTCCACCTGATCGACGGTTCGGCCGAAGACCCGGTCGACAGCTGGGGCGTCGTTCGCGGCGAGCTGGAGGATTATGGCGCCGGCCTCGACGAGAAGATGGAGGTCATCGCGCTGACCAAGTCCGACCTTCTCGACGACAAGGCGCGAGCGAAGCTCGTCAAGGCGCTGGAGAAGGCGACCGGCGCCAGGGTCTACCCGATCTCAGCGCCGCTCGACGAGGGCGTCGACGGCCTGCTCGACGCCATCATCGAGCGCCTGGGCGACGCCGCCGCCGAGACCGAGGAGGATTCGACGACCCAGAAGGCCTGGACTCCGCTGTGATCCTCGCGATCACCGGCGGCACCGGCTTCGTCGGCTCGCATTTGCTCGACGCGGCGCTTGGCGCCGGTCACGAGGTCAAGGCGCTCACCCGCCGCGAACAGCCGGAGCGCCAGGGCGTCACCTGGATTGCCGGCAGCCTCGAGGACCGCGAGGCCGTCCGCCGCCTGGTCATCCATGCGGACGCTGTCATCCACGTCGCCGGAGTGATCAACGCGCCCGACGCCGCCGGCTTCGACCAGGGCAATGTCGCGGGAACCCTGGCGATGCTCGCCGCGGCGACCGCGGCCGGCATCCACCGCTTCGTCCACGTCTCGTCACTGGCGGCGCGCGAGCCCCGATTGTCGCTCTATGGCGCCTCCAAGGCTCGCGCCGAAGAACTGGTCCAGCGCTTCGGCCTGGACTGGGCGATCGTCCGGCCGCCCGCGGTCTACGGTCCCGGCGACAGGGAGACGCTCGACCTGTTCAAGATGGCCAAGGCCGGCATGCTGCTGATGCCGCCTGCGGGCCGCCTGTCGCTGATCCACGTCGACGATCTTGCGCAACTCCTGCTCACGCTGGTGGGAGAGGTGCCCGCCAATATCGTCATCGAAGCCGACGACGGCCGCCCGACCGGCTGGAGCCACCGCGAGTTCGGGCGGGCGCTCGGCCTCGCCGTCGGCACGCGGCCGCTGATCATGTCGTCGCCAGCCCTCTTCCTTCGCCTCGCCGCCAGGGCCGACCAGCTCTTCCGCCGCCATCGCGCCAAGCTTACCGCTGACCGCGCCGCCTACTTTTCGCACCGTGACTGGGTCGTCGACCCGAAGCTCGGAGCGCCCGCGGACCTCTGGCGTCCCCAGATCGACACGCTGAAAGGCCTCTCGGACACGGCATCCTGGTACCGCATGAACGGCTGGCTCTAGGCGCTCACGCGTGGCGCCCGGGTCAGTGGCACAGCCGGTTCTTCGCCCCCGGGCGGTCGGGGCAATCCCCAGTCCTCGGGCCGCGAAGGAATTTGCTGTCCTACAGGCGGCCTTTCATGCTCTGTCCGACGGATGATGCTGGACCGCACAGATGCCGCGAAGTGGTCGAAGTGGCGGACCCCCCGGTTTCAAGCGATCGAACGTGACTATTGTGACCTTCGTCCGGCGCCACGCAGGAGCCTGCGGATTACTGGCAGAGCGTCGGTTGCGAGGGCCCCTGCTCCGCCGCGAAGCAGCCGCTCGTCGCGGCGTCCGCGCGTGCATTCGTGCGTGTCACCATGAATACGAGCGCCGCCGCTGCGGCTACCACGACCGCGGCCGTCATCTTCCCCCGCATGACCAATCCCTTTGTTTTGCTGGCCGAATATGTGCGCCCGAAGAGTTAACGGCAGCTTTCGACGGCGGTGGGTCATCGCCTTTACGGCGCTGTTGCTGCTTGTCCTTGGCGTCGCCGGCTATGGTTATGCCGAGGCGACGCGCGCTCCGGTTGTCCGGCGAGCGACCTTCACGCTGCCTGACCTGCCTCCCGGCACTGCGCCGATCCGCATCCTCCTGATGGCGGACATGCATGCCCAGGGGCCGGACATGCCGACGGCCCGGCTCGAGCGCATCGTCGGGCAGGCCAACGCGCTCCATCCGGACATCATCGTGCTTGCCGGCGACTTCATCGGCAACAATGTCGTCGCGACCCGGCGCTATGACGAGGCGGCGGCAATTGCTCCGCTTGCCGGTCTTAGAGCGAAGGAGGGCGTGTTCGCGGTCCTTGGCAATAACGACCGGCCGGACGGTGCCGCGGCGATGGCGGCGCTCAGGGCGGCGGGCATCAATGTTCTCGAGAAACGAGCCGTGCAGTTGGGGCCGATCGTGCTAGGCGGCTTGCGGACGCGGTTCGGAAGTACGGTCCGCCGCATCCTGGCGCGGTCGGGAGCGCGGATCGTGATCTCCCATTCGCCGGACGGCTTTGCCAGCCTGCCTCCGGGCATCGACCTGATGCTGGCCGGTCATACCCACTGCGGCCAGATCGTCCTGCCACTCGTCGGGCCGCTGGCGACCGGGTCCGAGTTCGGCAGTCGCTACCTGTGCGGCGTGACCGTCGAAAACGGGCGCGCGCTCGTCGTGACGGGCGGCCTCGGCACGAGCCAGGTGCCGTTCCGCATCGGCGCGCCTCCCGACATGTGGCTGATCGAGTTGCGGCCGCGGCCGCCACAGGCCTTGCCGACACTGGTTCGGCGCGGCTAGACGGGCGCCCGGCGTCTCGCGCCGCGGGTGTAGCTCAATGGTAGAGCAGAAGCCTTCCAAGCTTACGACGAGGGTTCGATTCCCTTCACCCGCTCCAATCAGGGACCTGCCGGGGGCAGGTTCCTGATTGGAGCGCCCGCAGCGAAGCGAAGGGGCGACGGACCTGCCGGGGGCAGGTTCCTGACTGGAGCGCCCGCAGCGAAGCGAAGGGGAGCCAGCTCGCGCTGCAATCGCGTTGACAGGCCGCACCCATCCCGCCATTTGGCGCGCCTGCCCACACCTGGAGAGGTGGCCGAGTGGTTAAAGGCAGCAGACTGTAAATCTGCCCGCGCAAGCGTACGCTGGTTCGAATCCAGCCCTCTCCACCATTGCCGCGCGCAGGCAGTCCCGGGGACTGGCGAGCACGGCATCGCGCACCCAGTCCGGGGGACTGGCGAGCACGGCAATCGCGCTAACTCTATTCCTCTGTCCGCATCAGCACGGTCTCGCCGATCAGCAGGAACAGCAGGAAGGGAGCCCATGCGGCGATCATTGGCGGGTATGTGCCGACATTGCCCATCGCCAGGCTGAAATTGTCGGCGACGAAATAGGCAAAGCCAAGCGCCATGCCGACGCAGGCCCGGACCAGGACCTGCCCTGAACGTGCCAGACCGAAGGCGGCGATCGCGGCAAGCAGCGGCATCAGCAGAGTCGAGAGCGGGCCGGAGATCTTGTGAGCCAGTCCCGACTTGGCTTCGTCGGTCGGCCGCCCGGCGCGCTCCAGCTCGCCGATCCGCTGCTTGAGGGTGAAATAATCGAGCTCGGTCGGGTCGACCTTCGCCAAGGTGAGCTGCTCGCCGGTCACGCCCTCAAGGCCGATGAGCTCCGGCTTGCGGGCGACGACATTCATGTTCGCATCGTAGACGCGGACGGCCTTCAACAGCCAGTTGGGCGATCCCGGTATGGGAGTTGCGTGGTCGGCACTGATGACCCGGTCCAGGACCCCGCCGGTACGGTCATAGATGCGAAGGTTGTCGATGCGGGTGCCGTCGCCGGAGCCGGTGACTTGCCCGGCGCGGATCAGGTCGTCTCCGTTCATCAGCCAGACGTTGGCGGCAATCCCGCTTTCCGGCGGGATCGGCTTGTAGTCGTTGTCGCTCCAGGCGGTGACGATGCGCGTGTTGCGGACGACGACCGTTTCGTTGAAGACGAACAGGGCGCCGGCGATGAAGATGCTGGCGATGATGAGCGGCGCGAGCATCTGGTGCGCCGAGATTCCAGCCGCCTTCATTGCGACCACCTCGCTGTGCTGGTTGAGCCCGACGAAGGCGACCAGGGTGCCGAGGAGGACGGCGAAGGGCAGGAAGCGCGAAATCAGGAGCGGGATGCGAAGCCCGACATATTGCCACAGCTGGGCATCGCCGTTTCCGGGAGCGGCCAGGATCTTGCCGGATTCCCCGAGAAGGTCGAGAGTCATCAGGATCAGCACGAGGGTCACCAGCACGGCGAGGCTGCGCGTCAGGAACAGCCGCACCGTGTAGGCCGCAAGCCGCGGCGACGGGAAAAGTCGAAGGCTGATCATGCCGCCCGAGCCTTCGGGAACAGGGAGCGGATCGACCGCCACGCCCTGGCGGCGCCGCGCTCGAGAGCGCCGATCGGCTGTCCGCCCGGCTTGTGGGCGAGGACGTGGTACATCCAGAAAATCAGGCCTGCGAGCACCACCAGGGGCACCCACAAGGCGATAATGGGTTCGATCCGGCCCTGGGCGCCGGCCTGCTCGGCATATTGGTTGACCTTGTGGTAGGCGACCACGATCACGATGCCGAGGAAGATGCCAAGCGAGGAGGAGCTTCGCTTCGGCGGCACGGCGAGAGCGACGGCAAGCAGCGGCAGCATCAGCATCATGATGACCTCGACCAGCCGGAAATTGAGCGTCGCCTGGGCCCCGAGCCTTTGGCGAGGGTCGGCAGTGCCGCCGCGGTAGCCCATCCGGAACAGCTCGTGGAGGTAGAATTCGTCGAAGTCGGGGCCACCGCGGCGGCGGAACTGGTCGATCGCGGGCAGGTTGATCGGCAGGTCGTAGAGGCGGGTCGACAGGGTGCGCGGAGTCCTGAACTTCGGCGAATCCTGGATCATGCGGACGTTGATGAGCCGAAATACGATGGTGTTGGGATCGTCGCCCGACAGAAAGCGCCCCTGGTCAGCCGTCGCCGCGACGCTCATCCCGGACTTGTCGTCCATCTGGATAAAGATGCCCTGCAGCTGCGTACCCTTCTTCTCGCTGCGGTCGATGCGCAGGGTCAGATGGTGGCCGAGCTGGTTGAATTCGCCGACATTGATCGCGGCCCCCAGCGCCCCTGACTTGAGGTCAAAGCGCAGCCCCTCGTAGCGATAGTGCGACCACGGCTGGAGATAGCCGACGATGAACAGGTTGAGGATCATCAGCGGCACCGCGAAGGCGTAGGGGATGCGAAGCAGCCGGCCGTAGCCGACTCCGATGCCGCGGAGAGCATCGAGCTCTGACGACAGGGCCAGCTTGCGGAAGGCGAGCAGGATGCCGAGCATCAATCCGATCGGGATGCCGAGCGAAAGATATTCGGGGAGGAGGTTGGCAAGCATCCTCCAGACCACGCTGACCGGCCCGCCGGCGTCGACGACGTACTGGAAAAGACGGAGCATCTTGTCGAGGACGAGCAGCATCGCCGCAAGCACCAGCGAGCCGAACAGGGGCACCGCTATGGAGCGGGCTAGGTAGCGGTCAATGAGCGGCAACCGGAGCAATTCGGTCGTTCCAACACCATGATTTGGCCGCAAAGGCGACAGAGATAGGCAGCAAGGACGGGTGCAGCCGAGGGGAACCGGCGGCATCCGCTCGATGCCTATAGCGAAGCGATCTGCGAAATCATGCCGAAAACTTGCCAAGTCCGAAACCGGCGTTCCTCCGGCAGCGAGGGCTGATGGCGCGCGCCCGGATTGCTCTCCTGTCCAATCCCAAGTCGACGGGGAACCTCGCGCAGCTTCCCCGGATGCGGGCGTTTTGCGCCGAGCATCCCGACATCTTCCATTATGAGGTCGAACACGCCAACCAGGTCGGCGAGGCATTGCGCACCATTGCCCAGGTGCGGCCGAAGGTGCTCGTCATCAACGGCGGCGACGGCACCGTCCAGGCGGCTCTGACCGAGCTCTACAACGGCGGCCACTTCGGTGACGAGCCACCCCCGGTCGCGGTCCTTCCGAGCGGCAAGACCAATCTCATTGCGCTCGACCTCGGCGCCCAGGGCGACCCGATCGAGGCGCTGGAACGGCTGATGGCGATCGCGCATGGCGACATTTCGCCCTACGTCGTGCCGCGCGAACTGATCGCGCTTCGCCGGCGCGCGGAGGACAAGCCGGTCATCGGCATGTTCCTGGGTGGCGCCGGGCTTGCCGACACGATGCTTTACTGCCGTGACAAGATCTATCCGCTCGGCCTTCCCAACGGGCTCGCACATGCGCTGACTGCGGTTGCGCTGGTGGCCAAGCTGCTGCTTCGGATCAAGGGAAGCTTCCTGCCGCCCGATCCGAGGCCGTTGAATGTCTCGCTACGCGAGCAGGAGAACCGCCTCACGGGCAAGTTCTCGCTTCTTGCCGTGACGACGCTGGAGAAGCTGCTGCTGTCGAGCGAGATCGGAAGCAAGCGCAAGGGTGTCCTGAAGCTGCTCGCCGTCGAGGAGAAGCCGGCGACCCTGATCCGGGCATTCGCTGCGAGCCTTGCCGGCAGGATCGGCCGGTCCAATGTCCGCGGAGTCCATTACGAAGAAGCCGACGAGATCACGATCGAGGGCGAAAGCTCCAACGTGATCCTCGACGGCGAGACGTTCCGGGCCGAGGCTGGCAGCCCGATCCACCTGCGCCCGGCCGAGCCGCTCGCTTTCGTCAAGCTGGCCGCGTAAGCGCCACCCTATGCCTGGCCTGCGCGAGCTCGTCGCCGAGGAGCTGATGCTGCCCGTCGATCCGCGCGTCGCCGCGATGGCCGCAGCGATTGCGGAGAAGCACGGGAAGGCGAGCCAGGCCGTGCTGTTCTACGGCTCCTGCCTGCGCCAGCGCGAACTCGCCGGGCTGATGCTCGATTTCTACCTGATCGTTTCCGATTACCGGGCAGCTTACACGAGCCGGTGGCTGGCGGTCGCGAACCGCCTGATCCCACCCAACGTCTTCTATTTCGAGCATGGCGGCCTGGTGTCCAAATATGCCGTGCTCAGCGAAGCGGATTTTGCCCACGAATGCTCGCGCGACGCGTGGACGGTTTCTACCGCGGCTCGCTTCGCTCAGCCGTCGCGCCTGGTGTGGAGCAAGGACGAGGCGGCGCGGGTACGGGTGATCGAAACCGTGTCGCAGGCTACGCCGAGTCTGCTCGGCTGGGCGGTTCCGGCGTCCGGAAAGCTATCCGCCATCGATCTGTGGAAACGCGCATTCGCCCTGACGTTCGGAGCCGAGCTTCGGGCCGAGCGGAGCGACCGATCGGCGATGATCGTCGATGCCGATCCCCAGCGGTATGAACGGTTCGCCGCGGCGGCCAGCAGTCCTGGCCCGACGCGCGATGAGCGCTGGTGGCGGGGGAAGCAGCGGCATGGGAAAATCTATTCGGTGGCGCGCCTCGCCAAGGCCAGTTTCACGTTCGCCGGAGGAGCCGATTACATCGCCTGGAAGATCAACCGCCACGCGGGAACCGCAATCGCGCTCAAGCCCTGGCAGCGGCGACACCCGCTGCTTGCCGCGATTACCCTTTTGCCGCGGCTGCTGAGCTCGGGCGCGGTTCGCTGACAATCCGCGTAAGCGCGCCGGAGACGGCGCTTGCAAGCGCGCTGACCGTGAAGGGCTTGCGGAGCAATTCGTAGCCGCGCAGGTCGTCGCTTTCGCCGTCGCCGACATAACCGGTGACGAACAGTACCGAGAAGGGCCTCGAGTGCGTGGCCTTGAGATGCCGGATGAGCTCCGGACCGGTCATTTCCGGCATGATGACGTCGCTGATGACGAGGTCGAACTCGTTGGCTTCGAACAGCTCGATCGCCTCGGCGCCTCCCGCGCAGGCGATCGGCTCGTAGTCGAGATCCTCAAGCGCGCTGACGGTCGCCGACCGGACCCGGGCGTCATCCTCGACGACCAGGATGCGGGCGCCGGGAACGTGAAGCTCCGGCTCGGCTCGCGTCGCAGCGGGATGAATCCGCACTGGCGCGGCCGGCACCTCGGTTCGCGGCAAGTAGATCGAGACCGTCGTGCCTTCGCCGACCGTGCTGTCGATCCCCACCTCGCCGCCCGACTGGTGCGCGAAGCCGAAAATCTGGCTGAGGCCGAGGCCGGTGCCTTTGCCGACCGGCTTGGTCGTAAAGAAGGGTTCGAACGCGCGCTCCAGGACGTCTTTGGGCATTCCGCAGCCGCTGTCGGCAACGCTGACCCGGACATAATCGCCGGCGCGGATGTCCCCGATCTCGTTAGCAGCGAGCTTGACGTTGGACGTCGTCACCGTGAGCACGCCTTGCCCTTCCATCGCGTCCCGGGCGTTGACGGCAAGGTTGACGATCGCATTCTCGAGCTGGTGGGGATCGACATCGATCGCCCAGGCGTCGGGCGCAAGATCGACCTCGATCCGGATCCGCTCGCCGAGTGTCCGGTCGAGGAGGTCGGACATTCCGGCGATCAGCTCGTTGCTATCGACACGTTCGGGCAGCAGCGGCTCGGAGCGGGCGAAGGACAGCAGGCGCCGGGTCAGCGCCGCCGCGCGGGTGGCGCCCTCCATGGCGTTATGCAGATGCGTCAGAACCTCGCGCCGGGGGCCGTTCAGCCGGCGTTGGGCGAGGTCGATGCCGCCGACCACGACGGCGAGCATGTTGTTGAAGTCGTGGGCGATGCCGCCGGTCAGCTGGCCCACCGCTTCCATCTTCTGGACCTGGCGTAGCTGGGCCTCGGCCGCGTGCCGTTCCTCCGCTTCCGCCTTCAGCGCCAGGTTTGCATCCCATAGCTCCTGCGTCCGCTCGCGTACGGCCTGCTCCAGGGTTTCGGCGCGTTCGGCCTCGGATTCGGCCTGCCTCCGCGCGGCGGCGTTCTGGCGGAGCGCCTGGACGGCGACGACGCCGAGGAAGACCGCGCCGGCGCCGACGAGAATGCCCAGCCAACTCAAATAGTCGGTGAACTGGTCGGCCTGGTCGGTGAAGAACTCGCTTTGCTCCTGCCGCGTGCGCAGGGAATCGCGCTCGACGGCGATGATCTGGTCGAGGGTCTTGTCGAGCTCGGTTCCGGTCGGGAGCTTGCCGGCGCTGTAGAAGTAGTTGATGCCCGACTGATCCTTCTCGAGCGCGGCGGCCTGCGCGGCGAGCGCGAGCTGGGCGCCGCGCTTGGCGTAGAGCGCCTGCAGCCGGGCAACCAGCGCCTGTTGCTCGGGCTCTCCGCTGACCAGAGAACGCAGCTGCTCGATCTGGTAACCGGCCAGCTGCCAGTCGTTGTAGTAGATCTCGCCGGTCGCGTCCTTCTGGTCGAGGACGAAGCGGGCGAGCGTGGACTCGGCGCGCGAGATGTTCGAGCTGACGTTGCGGACGACGAGGGCGACGTCATAGGTGTGCCGCTCCGCCGACAGCGCCCGCTCGCGCGAGCCGTTCGACAGGGCGACGAGGACCACCATGGTCATCAGGACCAGGGCTGCGATCAGGCCGACGGCGGCGGCACCGCCGCGCCTCCAGTCGATCCTCAGGTCCTCCCCGTCCCCAAACATGCCGTAGTGTAGCCCTGTCGACTGTCCGACGGAAGTCAAAGCTGCCCTAATTCACTCCGCTTATACAGCCGGTTGCACGTCCCGCCGCAGCAAACATGCCAAGAATCTCGCCGACCTGGCCCTCCGAGTGAAGCGCGCAGAGCGAGCAGCGGAGCAGGGTCATGCCCGCGGGCGTCGCCGGTGGCCGTGCGAGATTGACATACAGACCCTCGCGCAGGAGCGCCTCCCACATCGCCGCGCCGGTCTCGAGATCGGGCATGATCACCGCGATGATCGCCGACTGCGGCTCGTCCGTGCCGAGCCGGAATCCGAGCTGGCGAAGGCCGGCGTGCAGGCGCTTGCTATTTTCCCAGAGGTGCGCCCGCTTGTCAGCCGAATCCATCAGCTTGCGAACCGAGGTGGCAGCAGTGGCGACCACCGACGGCGGCAGCGAGGCGGTAAAGACATAAGGGCGGCAGACCAGCCGCAGGATCTCGAACTTGGGATGGTTGGAGACGCAGAAGCCGCCGACGGTGCCGACCGACTTCGAGAAGGTGCCGACGATGAAGTCGACGTCGCCGATCACCCCCTGCGCCTCCGCGACTCCGCGGCCATGCTCGCCGATGAAGCCCATCGAATGGGCTTCGTCGACCAGGACCATTGCCCCGTTGGCCTTGGAAACCGCGACCATCTCCTTCAACGGAGCGATGTCACCGAGCATCGAATAGACGCCTTCGAGCACCACCAGCTTTCCCGCGCCCTCGGGGATGCGTTTCAGCCGCTTTTCGAGCGCCTCCACATCATTGTGGCGGAAGGGGACGATCTGGGCATTGCCGAGCGCGCAGCCGTCGTAGATCGACGCGTGGCTGTCGATGTCGAGAACGATGTAATCGTCCTTGCCGGCGATCGTCGAAATCACCCCGAGGTTCGCCTGGTATCCCGTCGAGAAGACCATTGCATGGTCCATCGCGTAAAAGTCCTTCAGCGCCTGCTCGACCGCGCGGTGGCCGGCGTAGGTGCCGTTGAGGACCCGGCTTCCGGTCGTTCCCGAGCCATAGTCGTCGAGCGCCTTCTTGCCCGCGGCGATGACGTCCGGGTCGAAGGTCATGCCCATGTAATTGTAGGTCCCGAGAAGGATCGTGCGGCGGCCGTTGCAGATGGCGACGGTCGGGCTTTCGACCCGCTCCATCACCAGGTTGAACGGGTCGGCGACGCCGCTGTCGAGAAGTGCGGCGCGCTGTTCGATCAGCGGGTCGAACTTGGCAAAAAGGTCGGTCACTTGCCGGCCGTAAGCCTTTGCAACGCGTCGACGAGCTGGCCGACCGTTTCGATCTCGGCCTGCATGTTCATCGTGATCATCACGTCGAACTCATCCTCGATTGTCGCGACGAAATCGAGGACAGTCAGGCTGTCCCACTCCAGATCCTGCGCGAAGCGGGTCGCGTCCGTGACGGAGGCGCCCTTTTTGTTCAGGGGTTCGATCAGCTGATGGACCTTGGCGGAGATTTGCTGGCGATCTGACATTCGGCGCTCGTTAGTCGGGGAGCCTGCCTTTCGCAACGCAATGGGGCGTCAATGCGGCGCGGCGGCCGTCAGAACTCCGCCGGCTTCGAGGCAAGCTCAACCGCGCTTCGCCACGCGATATAGGCCGAGCCGAGGATTCCGGCGCTGCGCAGCATTCGGCTGGTAAGATGCATCCGGCCAATGCGAGAGGCCTCGTTCGCCTTGCGGATGCCATAGGCGATCCGAAGGAAATAGGCGCGGACGTGGAAGCGCATGTCGGCCCCATAGACGCCGAGGAAGCGGTCGATGCCTTCGGCGCGACGAAGGGTAGGCGTGGTGATGCGCTCGCCGGGGTGCTCGTTCCAGCAGACCAGCGGCTGGTTCACTACGCGATAGGTCTTTCCTGCCCGCACCAGGCGCAGGAACAGGTCCCAGTCGTTGAACACCGGAACGGCCGGGTCGAACCCATCAACGGCCCAGAAGGCCTCCGATCGGATGACGAAGCTGCTGCCGGTCATGTGGACGCGCTGGTTGAGCACCGTCTTCGCGGTCAGGCCGGGGCGCGTGCTCAGTCGCTTGACCGCTGCGCCGGTGTAGCGGCGCTCAATGTCGGCAAGAGCGAAATCGGCGCCGCAGTCGGCCAGAGCGGCCGAACAACGGTCCAGGAACCCCTCCATCCACTCGTCGTCATCGTCGAGAAATGCGATCAGGTCGCCGCTCGCGAGCGACGCTCCGAGGTTGCGCGAGCGGCAGGCGCCCGGCTCGTCGCTGGCGACGTAGCGCAGCGGCGTAGTGGTCGCGCGGCAACGCTCCGCAACGAGCTCGCGGGTTTCGGAACAACCGATGTCGTCGACGATGATGACTTCCCGAGGCGAAGCCGACTGCCGGGCGATGCTGTCGAGCGCGCGCGCAAGCAAGTTTGGGCGCCCGTGGGTGGGCACGATGACGGATACTTCGGAGCGCATGAAGTCAGTCAGTCGGAGCAAGCGGCTTGAGTGCCGCCGGGCAGCGCGTTCTTTCCGGAGTGGCGGCGGTTTCCGGAGGGGCGCTGGGGAGCGAGCACCTGGTCGTAGAGCTCCTCAAGCTTCGCCGCCTGTCGCGTAATGTCGAAATGCTCCTCGACGAACTGGCGGCCGGCCTCACCCATTTCGCGCCTGCGTTCGGGGCTGTCGATCAGCGAGGCAAGCGCGTTGGCGAGTGTTCCGGCATCCTTGTCCGGCACCAGGATGCCGGTCGTCCCGTCGATCATGGCTTCCGGGATCGGGCCCTGATTGAAGGCAACGACAGGCAGCGATCGGCTCTG